>NZ_QCYK01000004.1 GCF_003071345.1 Chitinophaga parva
GTACCGGCCGCCAGTGGCCTTCCTTGAGGAACGTCTTCAGGGCTACGCCCTTCCGACGTTCCTCAAGGACCAAAGATTTGAATGGAAAGATTTAGTTTTGAATGTTACTAACTGAGGGAAGCTTTCAGGATAACGCTAAACTAGGGGTATCAATTTCATATATACCTGGACAGTATAGCCTGGTAACTTTTACGGTGCGTCGCATACAATAGCAATCTAAATGCGTCCGGTGTGGAGTATCTTAATCAATGCAGATATCGCCAAGATAAAAGAAAACGGTCATGGAGAAAAATGGCTACAATTGGAAAGTGTATTGCGGAGTTAGTGAACCTGAAAATGGTATGTCAAAATGCTGCTGCAAGGGCTAACATTTATTGTTAAAAGCGATATTCATAATCTTTCCTATTTCAAAGGGCGGCATAGAACGCTCGCAGCGAATTACTCTTTGCCCATATTTGTCAAACTCCCAAAAAAAGGCCCATCGTTTCCGATGAGCCTTTTTCAATATCACGAAGCGTCCGCTTCAAAACTGTACCCGGGATGGGAGTTGAACCCACACTCCCATTGCTGGGAACGGGATTTTAAGTCCCGCGTGTCTACCGATTCCACCACCCGGGTAGACCACAAACAAAAATTCCAAACCGCCTGCGCAATTTGGAATCTGTTCTTGGAGCGGAAGACCGGGCTCGAACCGGCCACCCCGACCTTGGCAAGGTCGTGCTCTACCAAATGAGCTACTTCCGCTTATGAATAAGAACTGGCCAACGGCGTTTTTTCGTTGGGATGGCAAAGATAGGAATTGTTTCTATAAAACAAAAAGTTTTCTGGAAAATATCAGGTTCATCCTTGCCATCCCGCTACCACAGGGAGTTCTGTTTAATTGATCTGTAGCAAGACTCACAGTCCCGGCAATCCTTCCCCTTTACTTCGCTAACTCATAACCATACTTCACCATCCCCAATAATTCCTTCTGTTTCCCATAACAGGTCTCCTTCAGCGGCAACCCATTCTCCTGGTATTGATACTGCCACCGCGTATAGTCTCCCGTCTCCGCATTCACAGTGGTCATCTGCAGCAGGCGGCCCCTGTCATCATACTCAAACATATAATCAGGCAGCATACGCTTGCGCACCGCATTGTACCGCAGCACAGCGCTCAGGTGCCCCGCGCTGTCGTAGTCATAATAGATCCGCCCCGTGTGCACGCCTTTGCCCACTTCCTGCTCTTCGGTCACCTGCAGCTTATCATTGGTTTTGAAGATGATCAACGTAGTATCAGCAGGATTGGCACTGCGCTGGCGCAGCATGTTCAGCAGGCGCCCGGAACTGTCGTACCGTGCAGTGCGTGCTTCCGCCATGCGGAAGTGCTGTACGGTAGAAACAGACGTGGACTGGATGCTGGTCAGTTGTGCCTTGTCGTTGTAGTGGTATTGCAGCACGGTGGTGCTGGCCTCTGTACTGTCCACCACTTTACTGAGCAGGCCTTTGGTGTTGAACGAGGAAACCGTTACAGCCCGGCCGGTAGCGCGGCTTTTGGTCACCGCGGTCATCTGCCGGTAACTGGGCTCAATGACCCGTTCACAAATAAAGTCATTATCGGACGACAGGTCTGCGTCCATGCTTTGCACGGTCTGCTTTTGCACCTTGGCCGTCTTCAGCAGGGCCATATTGGCGTTTGCCTGCTGGTTGGCATAAATGTCCTGGTAAAAGTACTGGGCATGCGCCATGCTGCTAAAGCCACAGGCGGCCAGTACGGAGAGAAAAAGTTGCTTGAGGGATGGTTTCATATGCGATGCAAATATAACGTTTGCCCGCATTGCTTATTGCCCGGAACGGCTCGGGGCAGCCGGTGTTGTCACTCATATTTGAAAATTTCAAATAGGAATTATCCCGGCTGCATCTTATTTTTAGCACTCAAACCAGGATCTAACCACCCAAAAATCTACTGCATTGAGTAAAGACCTCCGGCATGAGAAAAACTGCCTGAACTGCGGCCATGAAGTGCCCGAGCGGTTCTGCACCCACTGTGGCCAGGAAAATACCCCCGCCCATGAACCTTTCAGCCACCTTTTAAAACACTTCGTGGCAGACGTGGTGCACTATGATTCCAAGTTTCACACGTCCATCACCTACCTGCTGTTCCGCCCCGGGCGCCTTACCAAAGAATACCTGGCCGGGAAAAGGGTCAGCTACATTCACCCCATCCGCCTTTACATCTTCGTTTCGTTCGTGTTCTTTTTCACGGCCTTTGCCATCAACAAGCACGAGGAAGTGGAAGAGGAAAAGACCACGGAGCACGCCATTTTGCAGACCGCTACAGATACGCTCTCCCATGTGCTGAAAGGGGTGCAACTGGATAGTGAAGGTGGAAAACCCGGTACCAGCGCGGCGGATTACGCCCGCCGCATCACCCATACCACGCTGGATAGCACCTTTGCCAGCCGCAGTGACAGCACCGGCTGGGAGCAATTTCACAGCGTGGCGGCCTATGACTCCGCCCAGAAAACCCTGCCAGACAGTCTCCGCGACGGCAGGGGAGAACGCTGGCTCTACCGCCGCCTCATCTACCTGCGCCATAAATACAATAACGCCAATTACCAGGAGATCTTCATGGAAATGATCCAGCATGACGGGCCCAAAGTGATGTTCCTGCTGCTGCCGCTCTTTGCCCTGCTCATGAAGGCCATGTACAACTGGAAGCGCTGGTTCTACGCAGACCATGCCATTTTCAGCATCCATGTACATAGTTTCTGGTTCATTCTTTTCCTGGTGGTGCTCATCCTGGGCCGGGTGTTCAATACGGATGCCTTTAACGGCTGGGGATGGATGCTGGGCTTCTTTTACCTGATGGCGGCCATGCGCAATACCTATAGCCAGGGCTGGGGCAAGAGCTTTATCAAGGCCAGCGTGATCTCCGTGGCCTATTGCTGTTCTGTGCTGATCGTGTTTTTATTGTTCCTGTTGCTGGCATTTGCAGTTATTCTGTAAATTAGGGTATGACACCGGAACATCTTATCGTACACCAGCAGCCGGCGCCCCACGTAGCGCACGTACAACTGCACCGGCCCAAGGAACTCAATGCCCTTAACCTGGAGCTGATGGGCGAGCTGCGGGACGTGCTCCGCCAGCTGGACGCTGATGACCAGGTGCGTGCTATCGTCATCAGCGGCGATGAAAAAGCATTCGCCGCAGGCGCAGATATTAAGCAGATGGCGGATAAAACGGCCATCGACATGTATAACATAGACCAGTTCAGCACGTGGGACACCATCCGCCGCATCAAAAAGCCCCTCATCGCCGCGGTGAGCGGCTTTGCACTGGGCGGCGGCTGTGAGCTCACCATGCTGTGCGACCTGATCATCGCCAGTGAAACGGCCCGCTTCGGGCAGCCGGAGATCAAGTTGGGCATCATGCCCGGCGCCGGCGGTACCCAGCGCCTTACCCGCGCGGTAGGCAAAGCCCTGGCCATGGAAATGGTGCTGACCGGCCGCCTGCTCACCGCGGAAGAAGCCTTCCAGGCTGGCCTTATCAATAAGATAGTACCCGTACCGCTCTATCTCCAGGAAGCCGTTAAGATGGCGGCCACCATTGCCTCCATGAGCCCCCTGGCGGTGCGCATGGCCAAAGAAGCGGTGCTCAAATCGTTTGATACCACCCTCGACGAAGGATTGCAGTTTGAAAGAAAGAACTTTTACCTGCTGTTTGCCACCGAAGATCAAAAGGAAGGAATGCAGGCCTTTGTTGAAAAAAGAAAACCTGTTTTTAAAGGGCGTTAACGATCTTTGCGGTAGTTGAAAACCTTATTTTACCGGCTGGTTCCCAGCGCCGGTTACATCACTTGCTATGAGCGTTAGAACGATTTTATTCCTGGGCGCCGCACTGCTGGCCTTTCCCGCCTGCGGATCGCTTACCAGCCCATCCCCCAAGACCACCCTGGCTGCAGAAGGGGTACACCCCACGGTAGATTCCATGGTGCTCTCTGAAGATACCGTGGTAGTAGTGCCGCTCACTTCCTGGAGCGCCTTTGAGCGCTTTGAAGGGCGTTATGCGTATGATGTGCACCTCATCAACCAGGAACCCCTGCACGCCCGTCTCCAGCGCCTCCTGGGCACCCGCGCGGAAACCTTCACAGAACGCTACCAGGTAATGCCCCCCATCGATATTGACAACCAGGTGCTCTTCAACGAAGGCTGCATGCCCCACAATTGCCTCCAGGACGAAGCCGCACTGGCCATAGACATGCGCCGCGATATCGTATACGTGGGCATTGCGGACAACAAACGGGTAAGCCTGTACGGAGAAAATGGTGACACCATTTACCCCGCAAGACTGCTGGCGTGGAAACAGAAATTCGTGACCCGGTGATCGTATAGCCGTTAACGGTGTTGCAATACATCAAAGCGGCGCATCGTATGAAATGATGCGCCGCTTTGATCTATAAACGGTCAAAAAAAACCGCTAACGATTATCCGTTAACCTGTTAGTTGAATTTCTTTCGCAGTTCATCCAGCTTGGACTGGAAATCATTGACCGGTCCGGGTTTCGCAGCTTTCTTCTGGTTGCTTTGCTGCGGGCGGTTGTCGCGCTGCTCGCGGCGGGCGGCCGGTGCTACGGGCTCATTTTCTTTCATGGAAAGGGAAATGCGTTTGCGGGCCGGGTCCACTTCCAGCACCGTTACCGTTACCTTTTGGTTCAGTTTTACCACGTCATTCGGGTTGCTCACATAGCGGTTGGAAAGGTGGGAAATATGCACCAGGCCATCCTGTTTTACGCCCACGTCCACGAAGGCACCAAAGGCCGTGATGTTGGTCACCACACCAGGCAGTGTCATACCCACTTTCAGGTCTTCCATGGATTTTACGCCTTCGGCATATTCAAAGATGGAGATCTCATCGCGCGGGTCACGGCTGGGTTTATCCAGCTCTTTCATGATATCTTCCAGTGTGAGCAGGCCCACTTCTTCGCTGACGTATTCTTTCAGGTTCAGGTTTTTGCGCAGGTCTTCCTTGGCCATCAGGTCGGCCACGGTGGTGTGCTGCTTGCTGGCCATTTGTTCTACCAGTTTGTAACGCTCGGGGTGCACAGCAGAATTGTCCAGCGGGTTGTCTCCGCCTTCAATGCGGAGGAAGCCCGCGCACTGCTCAAATGCCTTTTCACCCAGGCGGGGCACTTTCCTCAGCTCCAGGCGGTTGCGGAAGGCGCCGTTCTCCCTGCGGAACTTCACAATGTTTTCTGCCAATGAAGGCCCCAGGCCGGAAACATACGCCAGCAGGTGTTTTGAGGCCGTGTTCAGGTTCACGCCCACATTGTTCACACAACTTACTACCACGCGGTCCAGGCTTTGTTTCAGTTGTCCCTGGTTTACATCGTGCTGGTACTGGCCCACGCCAATGGCTTTGGGGTCAATTTTTACCAGCTCGGCCAGCGGGTCAATGAGGCGGCGGCCAATGGATACGGCCCCGCGCACGGTCACGTCGTGGTCCGGGAATTCCTCGCGGGCCACTTCCGATGCGGAGTACACGGAGGCGCCGCTTTCATTCACCATGAATACGTTCACCTTCTTACCAAAATCTATTTTCTTGATAAATTCTTCTGTTTCGCGGCCCGCGGTACCATTGCCCACCGCGATGGCGGCAATGTCGTGGCGGTCTACCCACTTGCGCAGCAGGTGCTCTGCATCATCGCGCTTGTAGTTCTTTTCCAGGGGGTAGATCACGTCATTTTCCTGCATATTGCCCTGCTCATCCAGCGCCACTACCTTACAACCGGTACGGTAGCCGGGATCCACGGCTATTACGGCTTTGGGGCCCAGGGGCGCAGCCAGCAACAACTGGCGCAGGTTTTCTGCAAATACGTCGATCGCTTCCACATCGGCTCTTTCCTTGGCATTGGAGCGGAACTCGTTTTCCAAGGAGGGGCGCAGCAGGCGTTTGTAAGCATCCGTACCGGCTTTGGCCACCTGCTCGCCTGCGGCATTCTTCGCGGTTACAAACTGTTTGTTGATGATCTCGATCGCGTCTTCTTCCTGCGGTGCAATGGTGCCGTACAGGAAGCCTTCCGCCTCTCCGCGCAGGATGGCCAGCACGCGGTGGGAGGGGATCTCCATCAGGTTTTCGTTGAAGTCAAAATAATCTTTGTACTTGATGGCTTCCGCTTCTTTGCCTTCAATTACCCTCGAGGTAAAGGTGGCGGTATGGGTGAAGAGCTTCCGCATTTTATCGCGCAGCTCCGCGTTTTCGTTGATCTTTTCCGCAATAATATCGCGGGCGCCCTTCAGGGCATCGTCAATGGTGAGCACCTGTTCATTCAGGAAAGGCTTGGCCAGCGCTTCCAGGTCGCCATCCTGCTGGTCAAAGAGGGTAGTGGCCAGCGGCTCCAGTCCCTTTTCAATGGCAATAGTGGCGCGGGTTTTGCGCTTGGGCTTGTACGGCAGGTAAATATCTTCCAGTTCGGCCAGTACCCAGGTGTTTTCCAACTTGGATTCCAGTTCCGGGGTCAGTTTACCCTGCTCGCCAATGGTCTTGATGATAAAGTTGCGGCGCTCGTCAATTTCTTCGTAGCGTTTTTTGAGGTCTTCGATACGGCCTATCTGCACCTCATCCAGGCTGCCGGTTACCTCTTTGCGGTAACGGCTGATGAAGGGAACGGTAGACCCTTCCGCCAGCAGGTTCATGGTATTTTCGGCCTGCCGGGCGCTGATGCCCAGTTCAGATGAGATGAGTGCAATGTGTTTGCTGTTCATAAATTTTTACCCTTTTTGACACCGGCAACTCCCGCAGACCGGGAGGGCCTAAGGCCGCAAAAGTAAGTAAAATGGGACGTACGGCATAAAAAGAAATTAATATTTTTCATATGGATGGGGAATGGGTTATAACCCAATGCCAGCGCGGGTTTTAGCCCGGCCTTTGCTGCCCCGGCCGTTTTCCTTATTTTTACCAAATGCAACAACCGGCACCCTTCGACAGACTACTGCAAATCATGGACGATCTCCGGGAAAAATGCCCCTGGGACCGTAAACAAACCCTGCAATCTTTACGGCAACTCACCATCGAGGAAATGTATGAGCTTACAGACGCCATCTCCGAACAGGACTGGCCCAATATCCGCGAGGAACTGGGCGATGTGCTCCTCCACCTGGTGTTCTACGCAAAGATCGCCAGTGAGCAGCAGCAGTTCAATATGACAGACGTGATCAATGGCATTTGTGAAAAGCTCATCGTCCGCCATCCCCACATCTACGGCGATGTGAAGGCCGATACGGATGAAGAAGTAAAGCGCAACTGGGAAAAGATCAAACTGAAAGAAGGCAAAAAATCTGTGCTCGCCGGTGTACCGGCTTCCCTGCCAGCCCTGGTAAAGTCCATGCGCCTGCAGGAAAAATCCAAACAGGTAGGCTTCGAGTGGGACAATACCGAACAGGTGTACGCCAAGCTGGAAGAAGAGCTGCATGAGCTGAAAGATGCTGTAGCCGCAGGTATCCAGGACGGGATAGAAGACGAACTGGGTGATGTGCTTTTTTCCCTGGTGAACTACGCCCGCTTCATTAACGTAGACGCTGAAAATGCGCTCGAACGTACCAACAAGAAATTTATCCGCCGCTTCCAGCAGATAGAAAACCTCGCCGCAGAGAAAGGCACCACGCTGTCTGAAATGTCGCTGGATGCCATGAACGCCCTGTGGGATGAAGTAAAACGTACAGAAAAAGCAAGCCGGCCCTAACGCATGGATGAGATCAAAGATATACGCCTCTTTGTGCTGCGCCATGGTTATCTGCTGATCATGGCCGCCTGGCTGTTTACGCTGGCCTTTTTGTTCAACAACTACTGGTCCTACTACTCCTCGCCCCAGGGCGTGAAACGTAGCCTGGAAGAGAGCATACAGGAACGGGAACAGGCCTTTTACAGGATGACGCAGGACAAGCAGCTGGTGCAGCAACTGTTTGACCGTACTTACAACGCCCAGACCCTGGAGAACCTTACCCGTAAAGACTTTTACGTGTATGCTTATGAAGGCAACGGCGTAGATAAATGGGAAACCTTCTGGAGCAATAACTCCGTGCAGCCGGCGGATATTACACCGCCCATGCTGGATGGTGTGCGCTTTGAAAAACTGAAGAATGGCTACTACGAGGTCATTTACAAAAGTGTGAGCCTTGCGCCCAAAAAACGCTTCCTTATCGGCCTCATTCCCGTAAAGCTGGAATATGCCATCAGCAACAATTACCTCGTAGATCACTTTTATGATAAACCTGCGCTGGGCAAGGAATACACGATAGACAGCCAGGGCCCCGGCCTGGCGGTGGAAAATAGCGGGCATAAGATGCTGTTCTACCTGCGCTACACGGAGCGGCTCAGCAGCCACCCGGTAAATGTGATCAGCGTAGTGCTCAAAGTGCTGGGCTGCATCTGCGTACTGGTGTTCATCAACCTCTTTGCCGCCATGATCGTGATGCGCTGGAAAGCCTGGTGGGGCTTTGCTTTCCTGGCCGTGGCCGTGGTCTTCATGCGGGCCGTCAGTTACGTGTATGACTTCCCTTTTAACCTGCGTGCACTCCATCTTTTTACCCCCCTGATCTACGCCAGGGATGAAGTGTTCCGCTCCCTGGGCGACCTGCTGCTCAATGTGCTGCTCTGCTTCTGGCTCATCCTGTTTTTCCGGGAGCACCTTAAAACCCTGAAGCCGCCCCGCCTGGCGCGTAAGTGGCAATGTTATCTGCTGATCGCGCTTTCCTGCTTTTTGCTGTATGGGGTGGGGCAGTTCCTTACCTCGCTGATAGAAAGCCTGGTGATAGATTCCCGCATTTCCTTTGATGTTACCAATTCGCTTTCGCTCAATGAATACAGCGTTGTAGGCTTTATTGTATTAGGGTTCATTGCATTTAGTTTCCTGTTCTTTTCACAGGTGATCAACTATTTCATGAACGAGCTCACCGCTTACCAGGTGCGCACCAAATACCTGTTCCTGTCCTGCATAGGCGTAGTGTGGCTGGCATTCAATCTCAATGATCCGGAACTGGGCTTCTACATCGTGCTGGTATTCTGGCTGGTAGCTTATGTGTTCCTGCTCGATACCTTTGAATACCGTTTTGAGAGCAGCATTGCCTCCGTGCCTTTCCTGTTCTGGCTTTTCCTGCTTACCATCACTACCTCCGCGGTGCTGGTGTACTACAACAGCAACAAGGAGATCACCATCCGCGAGAGCATTGCCAAAGACCTTTCCAAACAAAAAGATCCTTACCTGGAAATGCTCCTGGGCGACGTAGGGCAGAAACTGGAACAGGAAGAACTGATCACCACTTTCTTTGACAATGCTACCCGCGAAGGCAAGCGGGAGCTGCTCAATAACCTGCGGGAAAAATATTTTTCCGGCTACCTGAAGCGCTTCAACGTAAATTTTTATACCTACGATGGCAATGGCGACCCGCTTTTTAACGGGGATACCATGACCCTGAGCGTCTTTAACCGGGATGTGCTGCTCAATGCCGATAACTCCCTGCAGGTAAGCGGCAACGACCTGTATTTTTACGAGCGCAGTTTCAATGACTACAGTTATATTGGTAAAAAAGAATTTGCCAACGGCTACCTGGTCTACGAACTAACACCAGCCGTGGTGAATGTGGAACGCCTGTACCCCGAGTTGCTGCTGGAAGGGGAGAGCGATGCCGGGATGGAGAACACCAGCAACTACTCTTACGCGGTTTATGACAAGGGCAACCTGGTGGCTAACTACAACGATTACCCGTTCCCGTTACACCTCAATACCGCTGACATCACCATTGGCCTCAGTAAACTGGAAACCAGGAAAGGCTATTCCCTTCTGTATTTCCGGGCCACCAAGGATAAGTCTGTAGTGCTGGTGAAAGAGCAGCGTAACTTTATCGAGTTCATCACCCTCTTTGCCTGGATGTTCTGCCTGTTCCTGCTTATCATCCTGGTGTACAAAGTGCTGGACCTGCTCATCCGCGCGCGCATGCGCATTGGCAATTTGAAGCAGCTGGTCAATATCAACATCCGCCGCCAGGTGCACGGGACCATCATTGCAGTGGTAGTGCTGGCTTTCCTGGTATTGGGCGCCACCACGATCCTGTTCTTCATCAGCCGCTCCAAAAAGGAAAACCGGGAGCGCCTGGCAAAGAGCATCAACGACGTATCCCGCGATGTGGAAAAGGCATTCAACAACCAGCGCATGATGGATAATGTGGATGATCTTTACAGCCCCATTTTCCAGGCCCAGCAAAGCCAGGCCATGAGCAATATTGCGGAAGAGCGCGGGCTGGATATCAATGTATATGATCACGACGGTAACCTGCAGTTCACCACGCAGCCGCTCATGACGGAGAAAGGGCTGCTGTCCCGCAAAATGAATCCCAAGGCCTATTTCCAGCTGTTCAGGGAAAATGAAGTGTTGTATATCCAGGATGAGCAGATCGGCAAGATGAGCTATCTTTCCGGTTATGTACCGCTGCGCAATAACGGCGAAGTATACGCCTACCTGAATGTGCCTTACTTTGCCACGGAAACGGAACTGAAGCAGCAGATCTCCGACTTCCTGGTGGCGCTGATCAACTTCAACGCGTTCATCTTCCTGCTGGCGGGTATCCTGGCCTTGCTGATCACCAACTCCATTACCCGCTCTTTCTCCCTGGTAACAGAAAAGCTGAAGCAATTCAACCTGGGGCAGCGTAATGATGAAATTGAGTGGACCAAGGACGATGAAATAGGCCTGCTGGTGAAGGAATACAACAAGATGGTGCGCAAGCTGGAAGTAAGTGCCGCGCTGCTGGCCAAGAGTGAAAGGGAGGGCGCCTGGCGCGAAATGGCAAGGCAGGTGGCGCACGAGATCAAGAACCCGCTTACGCCCATGAAGCTGAGTATACAGTACCTGCAAAGGGCCATTGCCAGCGATGCGGCGAATGTAAAGGACCTCTCTGCCAACGTAGCGCGTACCCTGGTAGAGCAGATAGAGCATTTGTCTAACATTGCCAGCGATTTCTCCGCGTTTGCACACATCGGGGAGTCCAATAATGAGCGGCTGCTGCTGCAGGAAGTGCTCAAAAGCCTGGCCTCCCTGTACCAAAGCCTCCCGGAGGGGGATGTGATCTTCATGCAGCCGGACCGGGAGTACTACATCTTTGCGGATAAAACGCAGATGAACCGCGTGTTCACCAACCTGCTGCAAAACGCCATGCAGGCCATCCCGGAAGGCAGGAAAGGCGCCATTTACATCCAGGTGCAGCCCTCCGGCCAGCATAATGTTACGGTGAGCATCCGCGACAATGGCATGGGTATTCCCCCGGAAGTGCAGGCGAAGATCTTTGTGCCGAACTTCACCACGAAATCATCGGGTACGGGTTTGGGGCTGGCCATGTGTAAGAACATCGTGGAGCAGGCGAGGGGACATATCTGGTTTGAGACCATGCCAGGGGTAGGAACGGTATTTTTTGTGGAGTTGCCGCTGGTAGAGTAGGGGGGCGTAGATCAGCACTGCGCCCCAGGGCAGGTCTTTTGCGATACAATACCTGGTCCGGGTAATTATATTTACAGGAAAGCCGCTAAAGTATATGTCTTCAAACGGGGCAGATCCTTGTTTTTTTAATGAAACAGGCGGAAATTAAACAGTTTAGGGCCCGCCTAAAACGTCTTCTGCAAAAACACCAGATCCAGCCACCTCCCAAATTTATACCCCACTTCCGGCATTCTCCCCACTTCCACAAACCCGTACTTCTTATGAAACGCAATACTACTTTCATTGGCCGCATCGATCCCCGCTACCATGGTATGCATGCCCTGCTCCTGCGCCAGCCGCAGTAACTCCTCCAGCAGCAGCTTTCCAATGCCCATACCGCGGTGCTCCGTGTCCATGTAAATAGAATGTTCCACGCAGTACTGGTATCCTATCTTCGGCCGGAAACGCCCATAGCTGCCAAAGCCCACTGCCTTGCCATTTACATCCGCTACCACAACCGGCATACCGGTAGCCAGCTTATCCTGCCACCAGGCCTCGTGGGCTTCCGGCGTGCGGGGATCATAGTCGTAAATAGCAGTGCTGTTGAGAATAGCCTCGTTCACGATGTCGAGGATGGCCGGCAGGTCGGCGGGAGTGGCGGGACGGATAAGGGTGGGCATAAAACAGGTAGTTGTGAAATGTAGTGAATACAAGTGCACTGAAAACGAAAAACGTTCACCCCGCGATGCAGGATGAACGTTTTGGCGCAGGCATTACACCTGATAGTTATTTGGCAATAAAGCTTTCTTTGATCTTATCGAGCAATTTGGACTCTAGCATTTTCTGCGCCACCACGATCATGTTCATGAACGCGCGTTGGCCGGAAATGCCGTGGCCAATGATCACTGGTTCGGAAACGCCTAGTACAGGGGTACCGCCATAGTATTCAAAATCGAAACGGTCGATGTAATCATCCTTGATACCGCGTTTTACCGCCACTTCGTGGAATGATTCGGCCATTTTCAAAACTACGTTGCCGGTAAATCCTTCGCATACGATCACATCAGCCTTGTCGGTGAATACATCCCTTCCTTCCACATTGCCGGCAAAATTAATGCGTGGCTCGTCTTTCAGCAGGGGATAAGTGGCTTGCGCCAGCAGGTTACCCTTGCCTTCTTCTTCACCAATGTTGAGTAACCCTACTTTCGGGTTTTCCGTACCCAGGATATGCTTGGCGTACAAAGAACCCAGGATACCAAACTGCACGAGGTTTTCCGGCTTACAGTCTGCATTCAGACCTACATCCAGGAGCAACCCGTAACCGCCGGCTTCGCGGGGTACCATGGTGGCAATCGTAGGGCGTTGAACCCCCTCGATGGACTTGATGGAATAAAAAGTACCGACCATCATCGCACCGGTGTTCCCGGCACTGATAAATGCGTCGATCTTCTTATGCTGCAACAGGTAAAAGCCGATCGCAATCGAAGACTGCTGCTTTTCCTTTAATGCTTTGGTAGGATGTTCATTCATCCCAATTACTTGAGACGAATGAACGACAGTGTATCTTGATGTGTCCAGCTGAGCTTCTTCCAGTAAAGGTTTCAGGGCTGTTTCGTCGCCGATCAGCACCAAATGGGCATCAGATGTAACAGTATCGAAAAATAATTTTACTCCCTTAACGGCTTCCCCGGGTGCATAATCGCCACCCATCATATCAAGTCCGATTCTCATGTAACTTGTGAGTTTTTTTGCTGGGTCCGGGTAAAATTAGTCAAATTATTTCTCGGCGCTCTGTTTTTCCAGGACTACTTTTCCTTTGTAGTACAACTTGTTCTCTACCCAGTGAGCACGGTGTCTAACGTGCATTTCGCCGGTTGCGCTGTCAGTGCTCAGTGTGTCAGCAAAAGCCTTATAGTGCGTTCTTCTCTTGGCTGAACGTTGCTGAGAGTGTCTGCGTTTCGGATTTGGCATTGTATTTAAGTTTTAAAATTGTGCGTAATTAATTGTTCTTGAATTTATCCAATCCTTTCCAGATCGGGTTACTTTTCTCTTCTTCCTGCTGGCTCATTTTAGCGAGCATTGCTAACACCTCCGGATCACAGCCTGGCCTTCCGTCCGGTAAGTCCGGGTGAATATGCTGCATCGGGATACTCAGATTGATGAACTCATAAATCCAGTCCGCCACATTTACATGCGATTCGGTCCTGGCAATGTACGCTACATCCGGATCTTCGTCGTTGCTCATTTCTTCGGGATTGTCCACCAGCTTCACGACCAGGTGGAAATCATCCCACAGCCGCAACTCAAACGGAGCCCCGCAACGGTCACAGTCTACCATCGCCTTGCCACCTATCTCAAACTTCAGCATGAAAAAACTTGCCTTCTTGTCGAATTGAAGTTTTACTGTAGCCTGGCAATCCCGAAAGTCCTGTTCACCGTAATTTTCAAAGAAACTATCCGTAATTTGGTACTCAAATGAGTGCACTCCAGGTGTTAAGCCCACAAAGGGGATGTCAAATTCGCGGAGTGGTTTCATAATTAAGTCCTCACTTTTAGAGGGATGCAAAGGTAGTTAAATATTTTCAAAAGCAAAAATTTCCTGGTTTTGAAGAGCACCTCCCCCAGATTTATATATCTTTTTTCTAAAAATATATGATATTTGACAGACTTTAACTGCTAGGTAAACAATCGCTTAGCTTGCCCCTGCCCAACTATCCATTTTCCTGAAAATGCCAGACCGGTCAGTGAGCATTCCAAGCAGCACCCAAAAACCAGGCAATTATCAATCCGGGAGCACAGCCGTGCTCTTATTTTCACCCTGACACAATGAAATTAATCAGAAAAAATGGAAGGAAAAAACCTATGCCCGGCGAAACCGCCGACATGGAAGTGCCTGCCATTTTTTCCCTTCCCATAGCCACCTACCTCCATAATACCAACGCAGGTATCATGGTCACTGATGAGACCCACCGCCTTATCTGGCTCAATGACGTGATCCTGGAACGTACCGCCGTAGGCTCCGCCGCCGCCCTGCTGCACCTTCCCTTTGACGCCGTGGTCATGCACTACTGCCTCCAGGTATCACAACCAGTGGCCTTTGCCCACCGCATGCAGGAGCTCATTAACCAGAAGAAGCCCCACATCGGGTGGGAGATCGCCTTCCGCGAGGGGCAATACCGTGAACTGAGCTACATTCCCATCTTCGAGGAAGGGGTGTTCCGGGGCAGCATATGGGAAGTGATAGATGTAACCAAGCACCACCTGCTGCAGGAAGAGATCCTCCACAACGAGCGGAAGTTCCAGGTAGTACTGGACAATCTCAACGCCGCCCTCTGCGAAACAGACCTGGAAGGCAATATCACCCGGGTGTTTGAAGGCTTTTGCCGTATGAGCCGGATGACGGAGGACCAATTGATCGGCAGGAACCTGATCGACCTGTTTGTACCGGAAGAAAAGCAGGGCTACGCCCGCATGCTGCGCCAGCGCCGCCAGGAAAATAACATGCCCCTGCTCTACGAAATGGAGATCGTGATACCCGGTGGGGAACGCCGCTGGGTACTGGCCAGCGCTGCCAATATCCATGACCGGGACCAGGTAACCACCGGGAGCATGAGCATTTACATGGACATTACGCCCCAGAAACGCCTCCAGCGGGCACTGGAGCAGGCCCGGGAAAGTGCGGAACAGGCCCGGCGTAACCAAAAGGAGTTCCTGACCAATATCAGCCACGAGATCCGCAATCCCCTCACAGCCATCATCGGCATTTCCTATCTCCTGGAAAACACGGAGCTGACCGCCGAACAACAGGAATATGTGGGGATCCTTAAATTATCGTCCGATTTTCTCCTGGAACTGGTAGGCAACCTGCTGGACCTGTCTAAAATAGAAGCCGGCAAGCTGGAAGTTCAGCAGCGGGAATTTAACCCCGTGGCGCTGATCAAATCCCTCCAGGACACCTTCCGGCTCAAGATGGGCAAGCGCCCCATCAGCCTCACCGTAGACATAGACCCTGCCCTGAGCACCTGGCTGCTGGGGGACGATCTCTTGTTAAAACAGATCTTACTGAACCTGCTCTCCAACGCGGAAAAATTCACAACGGAAGGAGAGATCGCCATCAAGGTAAAGGCCCTGGAAGTAACGGACGGCAAGCGCTGGGTCAGCTTCCAGGTATGCGATACCGGCATTGGCATAGACCAGGAACAGCGGGCTGCCGTGTTTGAAGAATACCGGCAGGCACCCCGCCCCGGCCACGAACGCTATAACGGCACCGGCCTGGGCCTGGCAATTGTAAAACAACTGGTGGAACTGCAGGGCGGCCGTATTTTTGTGGAAGAAATACCGTTTTACCAGACCTGCTTCAGTTTTTCCCTGCCCTTTACGGATACTGGCCGCTCCATAGACCAGCGCCGCCGTACGGCAGCCCATCCCAGCCGGCCCATGCCCAACGTGCGCTTTGAAGAAGCTTACGTGCTGGTGGTGGAAGACAATATCATGAACCGCAAGTACATCTCCGGGCTGCTGCACCGGGCCGGCCTGCATTTCCAGCTCGCGGCCAACGGGCAGGATGCCCTGCACCTGTTGCAGCACCGGCAGTTTGACCTTATATTAATGGACCTGCGCATGCCGGGCCTGGATGGCTTTGAACTGGCCACCATGGTACGGGCAGACGAGTCCCAACCCAACGCAGCCACACCTATTGTAGCCGTAACCGCCAGCGCTATGGAAGACATGGCAGACCAGGCGCGCATGGCAGGCATCAATGATGTGTTATCAAAACCATATACCCCGGAACAACTGATCCGGGTACTGCAGAAATTCCTTAACGAAGACGAAACAGCCCTTATGGAAACGCCTAACATCAACGGTTATCAGTTCCAACCCACTTTGGACACCAAGTTCCTCAACGCCCTGTATGAAAATAACCTGGGCTATGCCTCAGATCTTTTCGAGGTATTTGTGCGTACCATCCAGGATGAAATGGGGAAGATCAGATTGTTGCTGGAAAGTAAGGATTGGGAAGCCATGGGGTTCCAGGTGCATAAGCTGAAGCCCAATTTCTCCATGGTGGGGCTTACCGGCATTGCCGCCAAAATGCAGACCCTGGAAAATTACCTGAAAAGCAGCCAGCTGGAGCAGCATCTGCCCGAGATCCCCGGCCTGTTCTCCGAAGTGGAAGCCGCCCTGCACACCAACATGCCTGTTGTAGAGGAAGAATTAAAAAACATGCGCGCCTTTGAAGAAGCCACCAGCAAAGGAAGTTAAGTGGAATAACCGCCGTCAGAACTCGTTCAGCACTTCCTTGATGTCACTAAAATAACTGCCGCCAAATATCACATAATGCACCAGCAGTGGGTAGAGCTGGCACACGCCAATGCGGGACTGCCAGCCATGGGAGAGGGGAAATACCGCCTGGTATGCATAATGGAAGCGGGTATCAAAACCGCCAAAAAGCCTGGTCATGGCCAGGTCCATCTCCCGGTGGCCATAGTACACGGCGGGGTCGTAAATACAGGCTTTGCCATTGTTACCCACCATAAAATTGCCCGACCACAGGTCCCCGTGGATCAGGGATGGCGGCTCTGAAGGAAAAATGTCCGGCAGCCGTTTGCTCAGCAGTTCCAGTTGTTTTACGGTTTCCTTATCCATCTTTTGCTGGTCGTAGGCCTCGCGGGCCAGGGGCAGCAGGCGGTTCATGGCATAGAACACCGGCCAGGAACTGTAGGCCGTGTTATACTGTTTCAGGTTGCCGATATAGTTGGAGGTATGATAACCGAAATTAGGCTGGCTGTGCCGGTGCAGCTGTGCCAGGGAGGCGGCAAAGTTTTCCCAGAAATCGCTGACCAGGCGGCCTTTTTCAATCAGCTCTGTGACCAGGAACGCGTGGGGGCCGGCGGTGCCGTACAGGATGGGTTGGGGTACTTTGATGGCGCCGGTGCGGGCCAGCGTTTGCAGGCCGTCGTATTCTTTGGCAAACATGCCCGGGTATTTCTGGGCATTGTTCATTTTCAGGAACCACTGGCCTTCGTTACTTTCAATACGGTACGTGTCATTGATATCGCCGCCGGCAATGCTCACTGTACGATTAATCTGTATTTTCACACCCAGCTGCCGGGATAAGGCAGTGCCCAGGTTAGTCAGTAACGTTTCATCCATCATATTGCTCAGCGGATTATGGAATTAAAAGCGAAAATAAACAGGCAATTGTACAGCATTGCATCCGTGATCATAGTGTTGCTCCTGCTAAAATTGGCCTTTGAAAGTGCCTCGTTCTCCCATTTCTATTTTCATAGGTGGTATCCGTGGGTCAGCAGCATCTTTCGTTCCGCCTTAGGGATTGTAAAAATAAGTGTTGGCGATGTAATTTACAGCGTCTGGGTCATTACAGGATTTATTTTTCTGTTGAAGCTCCTGCATAAATTATTTACCGGCCAGTGGGCGCGTCTTTTTTACATGTTGCTCAAAGGCGTGAGAACCTTACTGGGACTGTATTTGGGCTTCCTGCTCTTATGGGGCTACAATTATAACCGTGATGCCGTTGCGGAAAACCTCCACCTCAAAAGTGGTGAGTATTCCACCCATGCACTGCAAGCCCTTGCGGATACACTGTTACACCAGGTGAATACGCTGCGCCCTGCCCTGGGCGACACCTTTGCCCTGCAATTTTCCATCCCTGACGATTCCCTTTTTACAGCCGGGCGCAATGCCTATGCCCGTGCGGCAGACAACCAGCCGGCCCTGCGGCATGAGCACCTGTCGGTAAAGGCAACCCTGTTTGGCCACTGGCTCAACTACACCGGGGTGGCCGGTTATCTCAATCCATTCACCGCCGAGGCCCAGGTGAATACCACCGTGCCCGGTTTCGTGCTACCGTTCAATGTATGTCATGAAATGGCCCACCAGCTGGGCTATGCACGGGAAGAGGAGGCTAACTTCATTGGTTTCCTGGCTGCCAGCCACAGTACAGACCTGCGTTTCCGCTATGGCGCCCATTATGAAATGCTGCTGTACACCATCAGCCAGCTGGCCCGCAGCAATGATACCCTGGCAAAGGCCACTTGGCAACAGGCCTATGCCGGCGTACGCAATGATTACCGCGCCGTAAAGGCCTTCTACAAGCCTTACCGCGGTGCGGCAGACGCCTCTTTCAGCTTTCTTTTCGACCGTTACCTCAAAGCCAATAACCAGCAGCAGGGCATTGACAGCTACGATGATGTAGTGGGATGGTTGCTGGCGTATTATAAGATCTCCTAGTTCATCATCAGCACATTCACGCTGCGCTGCAGGATGTTGAACGCTATTTCAGCCATGAGGTTCTCCCGGTCCAGGGTGGGGTTTACTTCCGTGATCTCGAAGCAGCAGATCTTGCGGTGCTGCATGAATTTGGAAATGAGATCTTCCGCTTCCCGCTCCCGCAGGCCGTTGCTCACAGGGGTGCCGGTGCCGCGGCTGATAGATGCATCCAGGCTGTCCACATCAAAGGAAACGTAGATGTAATCACAATCGCTGAGGTAACGGAATACGCTGCGCGATACAGCTTCCGCACCTTTGCGCCTTACCTCGCTGGTGGTGATCACTTTCATGCCGTATTTACGGATGAGGTAGTCTTCTTCTTTTTCGTAATCCCGCAGGGAGATAAATACCACGTCTTCCGGCAGCACCTTGGGAGAGATATTGCCAATGTTCTTCAGCTTTTCCCACCACTGCACCGTGTTTTCATCCAGCTCGTGATTTTTACAATCCTGGTTATCTTCCGCGATGGCGGTGGCCAGGGGCATGCCATGCAGGTTGCCGGAGGGGGTGGTGTAAGGCGTATGGAGATCGGCGTGTGCGTCTATCCAGATCACGCCCAGTTTTGCATCCGGGTGGGCCATTTTGAGGCCCGCAATGGTGGCGCCGGCGTTACTGTGATCGCCGGAAAGTACCACGGGAAACCAGTTGGATTTTACCGTATCGTACACGCTTTTGCTGATGCGCTCGTACATGGTGTATACGCCTTTCACTCTTTTGGCGTAAGGGGATTCTATGGGCTCAAACAGCAGCCGGTTCTCTGTTTCAATGGATTCTGAGGGAAAATGCACAAAGAAATTACTCATGAAGTCCAGCGCCGCGATCTTGATGGCTTCCACGCCCAGGCTAGCGCCCCGGGTGCCGGCCCCGATCTCCGATTTCACTTCAATTATCTTAATATTCTTCATAATACCAGCAAACTAGTGTATTTACCCGAACCTCCCGGGCCGCATGGCTGCAAATGGTTTTGCATTCCCCTGGAAAAACCAGATAAAATCCAAAGAGGGATGAAGATTGTAAAACTATATTCAACATTTTCCGGCAAACAATGGATAAGCTGTAATTCTGTGCAGCCGCCTTTTTTAGGTGCGTATTTAAAGGTATTATTGTAACAACAGCACCAAAACACGTTATAAAAAATGAATTACCAGTTAACGGAGGAACACCTGATGATCCGCAAGGCAGCCCGCGATTTTGCGGTGAATGAACTGCTGCCCGGCGTTATAGAAAGGGATGAACACCAGAAATTTCCGGCTGCACAGATCCAGCAACTCGGCCAGCTCGGTTTTATGGGTATGATGGTAAGCCCCAAGTATGGCGGCGCAGGCCTTGATACCATTTCCTACACCATTGCCATGGAGGAGATCTCCAAAATAGATGCATCCGTATCCGTGTGTATGAGCGTGAACAATTCCCTGGTTTGCTGGGGGCTGGAAGCCTTTGGCACGGAAGAACAAAAACAAAAATACCTGGTGCCCCTGGCCACGGGCCAGATCATTGGCGCTTTCCTGCTCAGTGAGCCGGAAGCCGGCAGCGACGCCACTTCCCAGCGCACCATCGCAGCAGATAAAGGGGACCATTACCTGCTCAATGGTACCAAGAACTGGATCACCAACGGCAACTCCGCCAGCGTATACCTGGTGATAGCCCAGACCCACGTGGAAAAGGGCAGCAAAGGCATCAACGTATTTATCGTGGAAAAGAGCTCTCCCGGCATTACCGTGGGGGCCAAGGAAAATAAACTGGGCATCCGCGGCAGCGATACCCACAGCATCATGTTCCAGGATGTGAAGGTGCCCAAGGAAAACCGCATTGGCGAAGACGGCTTCGGGTTTAAATTTGCGATGAAAACATTGGCCGGGGGCCGTATTGGTATTGCCTCCCAGGCCCTGGGCATTGCCGCCGGCGCGTATGAGCTGGCACTGAACTATTCCAAGCAACGCAAAGCGTTTGGCAAGGAGATCAGCCAGCACCAGGCCATCCAGTTCAAGCTGGCCGATATGGCTACCCAGATAGAAGCAGCCCGCCTGCTGGTGCACAAGGCTGCCTGGGAAAAAGACCAGCACCTGGATTATACATTGAGCGGCTCCATGGCCAAGGTATTTGCATCAGAAACTGCCATGGCCGTAACAGTGGAAGCCGTGCAGATCCACGGTGGCTACGGTTATGTAAAGGAATACCACGTAGAACGCCTCATGCGCGACGCCAAGATCACCCAGATCTATGAAGGCACTTCCGAAGTGCAGCGCATCGTGATCAGCCGTTCCATTTTAGCATAGGTTTTTCATTAGTGGTCAATAAACAGTAAAAGGGCAGCCGGTACTCCGCGCTGTCCTTTTCATTTGTTACTTTCGCGCCATGTCTATCAATCTTCCCGCGTACCAGCACGTGCTGGAGCAGCTGCAGCCCTACGGCGCCCGCCTGGTGGCAGTGTCTAAAATAAAGCCGGTGGCCGATATCCAGGCGCTGTACGACGCCGGCCAGCGCGCCTTTGGTGAGAATTATGTGCAGGAGCTCGTGGAAAAGCAGCCCCAGCTCCCGGCGGATGTGCAGTGGCATTTCATTGGCCACCTGCAAAGCAATAAGGTGAAATACATGGCGGCGTTTGTGAGCGTCATCCACACGGTGGACAGCCTCAAGCTGCTGCAGGAAATACAAAAACAGGCCGCCAAACACCAGCGGGTGATAGACTGCCTGCTGCAGGTGCACATTGCCCGGGAGGAAACCAAATTTGGCCTGGACGAAACGGAGCTTTTCCAACTACTGGCGGATGCAAAAGCTGCCGCCTTTACCCATGTGCGCATTACAGGCCTTATGGGCATGGCTACCAATACGGATGATGAAGCCCAGGTGATACGCGAGTTCCGCCAGTTGAAAACCCTGCAGGAAAAAGCAAAGGCCGCTTATTTTGCAGACGCGGATCATTTCAAAGAACTGTCCATGGGCATGAGCGGCGATTATCCCCTGGCCCTGGAAGCCGGCAGCACCCTGGTGCGCATCGGCAGCCTCCTGTTTGGCGCCAGGAAATAGTTGTCCATCCGTCCCGGTTAGATTCCTTTTGTCTACTTATTTAGTAGGATTTCCCTGCTGAATCCGTAATTTTGTCCGCAGCACTTTTGATCACAGGGTGCGCGGACCTTTTTTTTATCATTAACACGCTTACATGAAACGTATGCTTTTGATCCTTGCCTGCTTTTCCGGCCTTACCAGCCAGGCAGGTAATGGAGGGCCTCTTTCCAACGGTATCTGGCAGGGCCGCCTGCACCGTACGGATGGGGTAGACATTGTGTTCAACTTTGAAGTAAAAGACAGCGCTGCACGCAAGGTGATCTACATCCGCAATGCCGGGGATCGCCTGCTGGTAGACGATATTACCGTAAGCGGCGATTCCGTGAACTTCCGGATGCCCTTCTTCGATTCTGAATTTAAAACTGCCCTGCAGCCGGATGGCCGCCTGGAAGGCCAATGGATCCGCCACCTGCCGGAGCGGGATATGATCTTCCCGTTCACCGCGCTACCCAAAGTGAGCACCCGTTTTTCCACCGCCAAGGCGCCCACCCGCAACGTAACCGGCCGCTGGGCCACTTATTTTGTGAGCCCGAAGGACACCTCCTTTGCCGTAGGCGAATTTAAACAAACCGGCAGCCAAGTGACCGGCACCTTCCTGACCCCCACGGGTGATTACCGCTTCCTGGAGGGCACCGTGAGTGGTGATACCCTGCGCCTCAGCACCTTTGACGGCTCCCATGCTTACGTGTTCCAGGCCACCATCACGGGCGGCCATTCCCTGCGGAACGGCGTGTTCTACGCAGGCCTGAGCAACAAGGAAGACTGGTACGCCCATAAAGATCCCAAGGCTGCATTGCCGGCGGAAACCGCGCTGGCAGGCATGAAACCGGGACAAAAGCAACTGGATTTCTCTTTCCCGGACCTGGACGGCAAAACCGTATCCATCAAGGACCCAGCCTACCGGGGCAAGGTAGTGATCGTAACCCTGCTGGGCTCCTGGTGCCCCAACTGTATGGACGAAAATGCCTACCTCTCCAGGTGGTATGAAGAAAATAAGAAACGCGGCGTAGAGATCATAGGCCTGGCTTATGAGCGCACCACAGACCCGGTGAAGTCCAGGCAGGCATTGCAGCCTTTCATTCACCGCTTTGGCATTACCTACCCCATCCTGCTCACCGGCGCTACACCCGGCGATCCGCAGAAAGGAGAGAAGACCCTGCCCCAGCTTACGGGGATAAAAGGCTTTCCCACCACGATCTTCATTGGCCGGAATGGGGATGTTAAAGAAGTACACACTGGCTTCTCCGGCCCAGGTACCGGTGAGCATTACGAGACCTTCAAAAAAGAATTCAACGAACTGGTGGACCAACTGCTGCAACAGCCTGTTGCCGCGGCATACTAAAATAACCACCCTGCACGTTTTTTTATAGATCCTCCCGCCCCGCGTGGGAGGATTTTCATTTTAAGACTATTTGTAATATATTTAAGCTGCATTTACCCTTTCCATGAAGAGATTTGTGTTATTCCTGTTGTGCGGGAGCCTGGCCGCCTGCCAGCAAACCACACCGGGGGCCACCCGTACCATTAAAAGCGTGAACATAGATATGGCCAAACTGCCCGCCTGTGTACAGTCGTATCCCGCTGTACTGGACGCAGCAGGCCCGGTGTTTGGCGATTCCGTGAAACATGCAGATACCGGTGAGAAGCCGGTGGAAGGCATCACAGACCCGCTGGACATTAGACCTTTTACCGGCGTGCCAAAAGTGAAAGGCAACTGCCTTACCGGCGTGGCCACAGACGAAGCCCAGTACCGGCGCAATACCTTTGTGCTGGCCGGCAGCGGCCGGGTGATGCAGCTGAAAGCGGGCCACCAGGTAGTGTTCCTCCGTGCGGTGGATAAGGAACCGGACAACTTTTTTGAATGGTGGTTCAAAGGGCATGGATACCAGGTGCACGTGAAAATGCTGCACCGCCAGGACAGCCAGGAAGGCACGTTTTTGTTTGACGGGTATATGGACATAAGCTACGGCGGGGAGCACATCGTGGTGCCGGTGTATGGCGGGGGCGGATGCTAACGGGCGGAAAAAATCAACATAAAAGTAGGCGCTGCTGCAGATGTGATGTATCTTGCTCTTCCGGACCCATGTTCGGCTGTGAGCAAAATTATCCGTTTAACTATGCGCAAATTTGCATTCGTTTTCGCCCTGGGCACGCTGGTGATGCTGGCCTGTAACTCTTCCAACAATAAAAACAGCGGCAATGCCGGTGACAGTACCGATGCCACCATTGCAGATACTGCCCTTGCCGGCATGAACAGGACGGCTACGGCCAACGACAGCCTGGCTGCCAATGCCCTGCCCAGCGTAATGCCCGATATAGACACTTCCGACGCGCCCATTGCCGCCCTGGCAAATCTTACCACCGTGAAACTGGACAAGATCCACGGCATCCCTGATTTTATCCAGGGTTGCAGCGATGGATCTGCGGAAACGGAGCAGGATTTTGAAACAGAGCATTACATTTTCGTGAGCGACGGCCAGTCCGTGGGCATGCTGATAATCAACGGGGTGCGGGTGTACCTGCGCGCAGACCTGGCCCACAGCAGCGAAGATGATAACAACGTGGCGTACGTAGGACATGGATTCCGGGTGCACATTGTACTGAGCAACCAGCAATCGCATGAAGCGTCTGACAGCTTTACTTACCAGGGCACGCTGGAGGTGCTGAAGGATGGTAAGTCTGTGTATAAGACCAGGATCTGGGGCGGGGGCGCCTGTTAATACGGGGCTCCACGTTGCGGGATCAGCTGGCAAAGCATGCTATTTACCTATGAATAATTGTAACCCTTTGACAGCAGCCAACGCCGGTCACTGATTGCAATTCCCGCGCAGATGAATATATTTGCAAACCCTATGTGTAAACTAAGTATCAGGCATTTAGCCATTACCTGCCTACTGCTCACCACCCTCACGGCCTGCCATACACGCTCTAACAAGCGGCTCAATGAAACGGCCCTGCAGGATAGCTGGTACGCCCTGCAGCTGCAATGGAAAGTGAAGACGATGACCCAGTATGAGTACATTGCCCGCAACGGCGAAAAACCAGGCTCCTACTACCGCAAAGACGTATTCAATTTCAATACAGACGGCTATCTCAGCGAAAATCTCATCTACTTCAACCAGGGCGCCTACCGCGACCTGAAACAGGTATCGCTCTACCTGCGCCAGGAATATGAATACGACGACCGCGAAAACCTGGTGGAAAAGAAAGCCTATGCCGGCGACGGCCACCTGAACTACAGTGAACGTTTTGTGTACGATGACCACAACAGCCTTACCCGCCAGACCGGCGTGAATGGCGGTGGCATAGACACCTTCCGCATCAGCTACCAGAATAAATACAACACCGGTGGCCAGATCACGGAGCGCCGCACCTTTGCAGGGCATCCCGCAAAAGCCGTATCCAAAGAGCTTTACACCTACAACGCCAACGGCAACCTGGCCTCCGAAAAGAAATACGCCAGCGATCCGGTAAAGAAAAATTTCTACCTGCTCAATAGCACCGCCTCCACTTACAATGGCGACTGGCTGCTCATCAAACAAGTAAAAAAAGACGCCACCGCCGGCACAGAAACCACCCTCACATACGACCTGAAAGGCAATGTGCTCAAGAGCCTCGTAAAAGACGACGCCGGCAACATCGACAACGAAGCGACCGACGTGATCACCTACGAGTTTGATAAAAAAGGCAACTGGACCTCCAAAACAGTGGCCGATGCCAATGGCAACATGAAAGCATATTACAAGCGGGAGCTGGTGTATTTTTAGAAAGATTGTCTTAGGTCCTAAGACCCACCTACTTCAACATCTGCTCCCTGATATATTTTACCGGTGCGCTACCGTAGCTGAGGAACTGCTCGTGGAAGGCTTTCAGGTTGAAATCCTTGCCCTGCCTGGCTTGCAGGGCTTCGCGGAGGTTGATGATCTCTTTGTAACCGGTGAAGTAACTGGTGAGCTGCACGCTGGTCACGCTCACGCGCTTCCATTTGCCCTCGGCTTCCGCCTGTTGCTGGAAGGCTTCTTTGGTGAGCAGGTGCAGGGCATCTTCCCTGCTCATATTGTTTACGTGTACACTGTAATCCAGGATGGTGTTGCACACGGTGCGCAGGTGCCATTTGTACCACATCAGCCACATTTCAGGCGCGTTGTTGCCAAAACCGTTTTCCAGCATCATCTGCTCCGTGTACACGGCCCAGCCTTCCACCATGGCACCATTGCCCAGCAGGGATTTGATCAGGCTGGGGGACTGGTTGGAGTATACCAGCTGCGTGTAATGGCCAGGGATGGCTTCGTGGATGCAAAGGATCTGCAGGATGTATTGGTTGTACTCACGCAGGTAGCTTTCTGCTTTTTCTTTGGGCCATCCTGCCAGGCTGCCCACGTTGAAGTAGGTATTGCCATTCTTGTCGAACGGGCCGGGGGCGCTGATGCTGGCGCCGGCCACCCCTGCCATGTAGGCGGGCTCTTTGCGCACCACCAGGGGTTTGGAAGCATCCAGGTACAGCAGGTTCTTTTCTTTGATGAAGGCCTCCAGCCGGGGAATCTCTTCCGAGATGGCATGCTGGAAATCTTCCGGTTTTACGTGCACGGTAGACAGGGTGTCTATCATCCGGCCGATCAGTTCCAGGGAGTCTGCCGGCATGGGCTGCTGCCCAAAATATCTGGGCCAGAGCTGGCGGCTGATCTTGGCCATTTCCCCATGCAGGTATTGCTTGCGGGCCACGGCAGCATCATAGATCTGTGCAGCGGTGAAAGTGCTCTGGATATTGTATTGGAACTTCTGTTCATAAAGCGCCTTGCCCAGGCGGAAACTGCGTGGCTGCGCGGGTTTCAGGGCCTTCAGCCAGTCCGCATAACCGCGGATGGCAGCAGCAGCGGTTTTGGCGCGGGCCAGGATATTTTTTTGCAGGCTATCCGGCAGGGTGGATTGATGCAGGGAATCGGCCAGGTCTTTTTCAAAGATGGAAAGACCGCCCAGGTTTTGATCGATCGCGAGGGATTGCAGTTCGGGTGCGGGATTGTTGACCAGGGTTTTGGCAGCTTCATAATACGCGGGTACGTTGGCCAGCCGTACATAAAAGCTTTGCAGGCGCTGGTCCAGTGGGGCGTAATGTTCATTGAGCAGGGTGGCAAAGGTGCCGCTCACATTGTAGGTGCCGGGATCCCACTCAAAGCTTTTCTGGGTACTGATCTCCCATTTGGTGGATTGCAGCTGGTTGCGGATCAGGTAATAATCCGTGAGATTATTGGCGTCCAGTTTTGTGGTGTCATAGCTGGCCAGGGAATCCAGCTGGGCTTTTACAAAATCCAGGTCTGCCGCCTGCTGTGCTTTGCCGGGGATCACCAGCACGGTGTCATAGGCATGATAACCGGCGCCGGTGGCAAAGTCGGGCCATTGTTTCAGCGCGGCATCTGCAAAGCGGAGCGTGTAAGCGTGAAAGACATTGCTGGCGGTGGAATCTGCATTGCTGCTATGGCCGCCGGTTCCGGGCCTGCACGCCGAAAAGCCGGCCGCCAGGGCCAGCATGAACAAAACTGTTTTTTTCATGGGAGACTATTTCAGGAAAATTAAAAGTCGTTTTTCCACATCATGCTTTCTACCGGGCGGATGGTGCGGCCGTTGTATTTGGCATTGCCCTTTTTGTTGTAGAAAGTTTCCACTTCGCCTTCCACCACAAAGTAGATCAGCTGGCCAATGGGCATGCCGTGGTAAATGCGTACGGGCTGGGCGCAGGAAATTTCCAGGGTCCAGGTGTTGCAGAAACCTACATCCCCCTTGCCGGCGGTGGCATGGATGTCAATGCCCAGGCGGCCGGTACTGGACTTGCCTTCCAGGAAAGGCACGTGGGCGTGGGTTTCGGTATATTCTGCCGTAACGCCCAGGTACAGGGTGCCTGGGTGCAGCACAAAGCCTTCTTCCGGGATCTCGAAATGTTCAATGGTGTTATGGGCCCGCGCATCCAGCACACGGTCCTTATAAGTAGCCAGGTATTTGCCCAGGTGCACATCATAGGAATTTGTTCCCAGATACTTGCGGTCAAATGGCTCGATGAGGATGGTACCTTTGGAAATTTCTTCAAGAATGCGCTTATCGGACAGGATCATAACTAAATTGTATTAGGTATTATGTACAGTGTACAATGTACAGGGTACAATGTACAACCTGTTTTTGCACGGCCTTTGCGTGTTCGCCTACCGGAAAGTTTATAATAATAAGTACCTTGTACGTTGTACACTGTACTTTGTACAATTTTTTTCTTTCAGCTTTTAGCGTTTAATTTGGCAAGATATGCCTTTAATACGTACCATACAAATTGATCCCGGGACGCGGCTGGGTGTGTGGCAGATAGCAGAATCCGCGGATTTTTTTGAGACCAGGGTACAGGTGCAATCCGCCATCCATCACCCGCACAAGCGCCTCCAGCACCTGGCCGGCCGCTACCTGCTCACCAGCCTTTTTGCAGACTTTCCTATTGCAGACATCCGGATAACCCATAACCGCAAGCCGGTGCTTACAGACGGGCGTTTCCACTTTTCCATTTCACACTGCGGGGATTATGCCGCGGCCATCATCAGCCGTACCTGCAGCGTGGGCATTGACATAGAACAAATGCAGCCCACCATTGAAAAGATCTCCGGCAAGTTCCTCAATGCTGCGGAACGCGCTTTCATAGACCCGGCGCGCACCCTGGCACACAAGACCATTTGCTGGAGCGCCAAGGAAGCCGTGTACAAATGGTATGGGCTGGGAGGCATTGATTTCCGGGCAGACATCCGCCTGCTGCCTTTTCCCTGCCGCCCTGCGGGCTTCATCCACTGCGATTTTGAAAAAGAGGAAGACAAAGCCCTGCTGCATTTACAATACCTGCTGGAAAACGATCTTTGCCTGGCCTGGACCCTGGCCACGGAAGGGGCCTGCGCACCGCTATCGCCCGGCTCGAAATAGTGTATTTATGCCACGCATTTTAAAGGTTAAAAAATTAGTTTAATTTAAACCTGCAAAACGTATCATTTTAAAACCGAACCAATTTGAAAATCTTTTTACTTGGCTTTATGGGCGCCGGAAAATCCTTCTGGGGCAAGCAACTCGCAGACCAATACCATCTCCCTTTCTATGACCTGGATGAAGTAATTGTGCAGGATGAAGAAATGGCCGTCAGCGATATTTTTGCAACAAAAGGAGAGGAGTACTTCCGCCGCAAGGAAAGCAACCTGCTGCGCGAACTTTCCAAACAGGATAAGTTCCTCATTTCCTGCGGAGGCGGCACGCCCTGCCTGCAGGAAAACATTGACCTGATGAACGAGCGGGGCACCACCATCTGGATCCATCCATCCATCCAGGTGATGACGGAGCGCCTGCTGCGCAAGAAGTCCAAACGCCCGCTGATAGCTGATATGCCGGATGAAGAAGTGCCGGACTTCATAGAAATGAAACTGAGCGAGCGCCGTCCTTTTTATGAGCAGGCCCAGATCATCATAGACCAGGATGATATTTCTTTAGATACCTTTGCGGAAAAATTAGCAAATGCATAAAGGCTTTTTAGTGTGGGCGGCCGTGATGGGCGCCCTGGCAGTAACCTTCGGCGCGTTTGGTGCCCATAAACTGAAAGAACTGGTGACGCCGGATGCGGTGGCCACTTTCCAGACCGGTGTGCAGTACCAGTTCTACCATGTATTTGCTTTGCTGGCCGTGGCCATCCTGTTTAACTGGATGCCCGGTCCCCAGCTCACCTGGGCAGGCCGCCTGTTCATTATGGGCACCCTGCTCTTCTCCGGCTCCCTGTACGCCATCGTGTTGTGCAAGGCCGCCAACGTGGAGTTTCCCCGCATCATTGGTGTGGTTACACCGCTCGGGGGGCTATGCTACATCATCGGTTGGGTGCTGCTGCTGCTGGCCGTACTGAAATGGAAATAGAAAACGCATAACGATCTGTAAGCCTCCACTGCCGCTGCTTTTGGGCCGCGGTGCTGGAGGTTTTTCCATCAACAGGCCCCGGGTCACGGGCCACATTTGCCGCTGCTTTTGAGCCGCAGTGCTGGCGGTTTTTCCATCAACAGGCCCCGGGTCACGGGCCACATTTAACGAAATTTTATCCGGCAATACCCCGCAATTGTCGTAGCTATGCACCGCCCCCGCCTGATAAATGCAATTTTTTTTGATATATTGATGTATGAAAAATGCAGCAGGAACGGATGTGCATCATACATTTGACCCATCGCTCAAAACGCACTACATGAAATACGGTTTCGCTCTCCTGGTCGCTCTACTGACCGGCACTGCCGCCATGGCACAGGATATCCCCGACATCTCCGGCAACTGGTACAGCGTGCTTAGCATGCAAGGCCACAAGTTGCGCCTCAATATTTTCCTGGACCGCACCTCAGACACCAGCTATACCGGCACCTTTTTCAGCCCGGACCAGGTAAAGCAGGGCTTTCCCATCAACCACGCTTCCCTGCATGGCGATACCCTGGCCTTTGCCGTACCTATGGTAGGGGGCAGCTTCCGTGGCATCTGGGATTTCCGCGCCAGCGCTTACATTGGCAGTTTTAAACAAGGGGGGCTTAGCCTGCCCCTGGGCTTCAGCCGCGTGGAAACCACGGAGGCCGATATCAAACACAATCGTCCGCAGACACCCAAACCACCTTTCAATTATTTATCACAGGAAATACTGGTGCACAACGACAGCGCGAAAGTAACGCTGGCAGGCACTTTCACCCGGCCCAACCGCAACAAGCGCTATACTACCGTGATCCTCATTACCGGCTCCGGCCCGCAGGACCGCGATGAAACCCTGTTTGACCACAAGCCATTCTGGATCATTGCAGACCAGCTGGCCAAGGAAGGTATTGCCACCCTGCGCCTGGACGACCGCGGTGTAGGCGCTTCTACCGGTAATTACAGCACGGCCACCATCAGCGATTTTGCCAGCGACGTGCGCGCCGCCATGGCTTACCTGCGCACCCGCCCGGATGTGGATGTACAGCACATTGGCCTCCTGGGCCACAGTGAAGGCGCCCAGGTAATGCAGGTGGTAGCGGCAGACAATCCGTACGTGGCCTTTTGCGTTTCCCTTTCGGGCCCCGGTGTACCGGGCGCAGACCTGATGCTGAAACAGAATGAACTGGTGTACCGCTCTATGAATGCTACGCCGGAGCAGATAAAGACCCGGCTGGATTATATGAAGAACATCCTCGGCATCATGAGCACGGAAACGGATAAAACGGCCTTATCCAAAAAACTGACGGACGAAGTGAAGCGCGAATACGCGGCCCTGCCGGACTCTGTGAAAGCCGGTGTGCCGGAAGCGCAATATGTTTTTTCCAACGTAGCTGGCTTCAGCCGCCCGGAACTCTTGTCCATCGTGCGTTTTAATCCGGCAGATTATTTGCCAAGGATCCATTGCCCTTTCCTGGCCATCAACGGCAGCCGTGACATCCAGGTGGATGCCACCCAGAACCTGAATGGTATTGATGCATTATTGCGCCAGGGGGGAAATAACCGGATCACGATCCGTAAATTTGAGGGACTGAATCACCTCCTGCAGGAATGCCAGGAATGTACCGTGGCCGAATATGAAACCTTAGAGCAATCTATTTCGCCCAACGTGGTGGACTTTATCAGCAATTGGCTTACCTTATTACCGACCCTGCAGTCGAAATAATTAATTCGGGTATTGTGCAGCGGCCGGCTTAATTTTGACGAGAGATATGTCGAAAAACAAACTGAAAACCGAAAAACCGGAGAGCAAGAAAACCGCCCCTGCAAAAGACCCCTCGATGGTGCTGAAAGCAGACAAGGTGGCCGATGTGAAGGTGAAGGAACTGGTGAAAGACGAGCGTACCCACAAGGTGCTGGGCGTGTTTCTGCTGTTGCTTTCCCTGCTCGGTTTCATTGCATTCTCCTCCTACCTTTTCACCTGGGAAGAAGACCAGGACAAGGTATTCCGCTACTCCTTCCACCTGATGTTCATGGGGGATGAGCACGTGGAAAACCTGCTGGGCCGCTCCGGCGCATTTATTTCCCACTGGTTCTTTTACGATGGTTTTGGCCTGGCCTGCTACCTGTTCTGCTATTTTGCCTTTATCCTCGGTATCAACTTCGTGGTGGGGCGCAAGGTGTTCCGCATCTGGCGCAACGTAAAGCATATTTTATTTGGGCTGCTCTTCATCAGCATGACCACCGCCTTTATTGCGGGGCATGCCGGTTTTCCATGGGGCGGGGCCGTGGGCAATGCGCTGAACCGCTGGGCCACCGGCTTCCTGGGCACCCTGGGTACCGGCCTGCTGCTGCTGGTAGTGGGCTTCAGCTGGTTGATCTGGAAATTCAATTTTGAATTCAAACTTCCCGAACGCAAGCCCAAAGTAAAACCCGCACCCCAGCCGGCGGCCGTGTTTGACGAAGGCATGCCCGCACCGGTAGAAGAGAAGACCGGCAAAGGCAAAAAGAACGGGATTAAAAATAATACAGGCGTTACCGTTATACCGCCCGTGATCACGGAGCCGGAGGAGGATGAAGCCGCAGGCGCCATGGAACTGGTAGAGCGCGATGAAGCCGGCATCCACCCGCTTATCACCGTAATTCCCGCCAATGCGCCTCAGATAGAAATGTTGCTGCCCGAAGAAGTGGAAGGCCCGCCGCCTTTTGACCTGGAAGAAAAGAAACCGGACCTGGAAGAAACATTCACGCCGGCAAGCAACCGCCGCAAAAATGGCAATACCGCGGATGTGGCCTTTGAGGTAAAATCCGTTTACGAAGAGAACCATGATGTGGACGACAGTATGGACCTGGGCCCCACCCGCCCCGTGAGCGTAGACCCTTATGACCCTGTTCTGGACCTGCGCGATTACAAGTATCCCACCCTGGAGCTGCTGGACCAGCACAGCACGGACAAAGTGGTGCAGGACGCCTCTGAGCTGGAAAAAAATAAGAACCAGATCATTGATACCCTGAAGAACTATGATATCGCTATCCAGAAGATCAGCGCTACCGTGGGGCCCACCGTTACCCTGTACGAAATAGTGCCGGCAGCGGGCGTGCGCATTTCCCGTATCAAGAACCTCGAAGATGATATTGCGCTCAGCCTTTCGGCATTGGGCATCCGCATCATTGCGCCCATTCCCGGAAAGGGCACCATCGGTATAGAAGTGCCCAATATCCGCAAGAGCATGGTGTCATTGAAGAATATCCTGGCTTCCGATAAGTTCCAGCAAAGCGCCATGGACCTGCCGGTGGCCATTGGTAAAAAGATCGACAACGAGAACTTCATTGCAGACCTGGCCAAGATGCCGCACTTGCTCATGGCCGGTGCCACCGGCCAGGGTAAATCCGTGGGCATCAATACCCTGCTGGTGTCCCTGCTCTATAAGAAACATCCCAGCCAGCTGAAATTTGTACTGGTGGATCCCAAGAAAGTGGAGCTGTCGCTGTACAAACTGATCGAAAAACACTTCCTGGCCAAACTGCCCGGTGAAGAAGACGCCATCATCACAGACACCAAGAAAGTGGTGCACACGCTGAATGCGCTGTGTATTGAAATGGACCTGCGTTACGACCTGCTCAAGGAAGCCGGCACGCGCAATATCCGTGAGTACAATGCGAAGTTCACCCAGCGCCGGCTCAATCCTGAAAAGGGCCATCGCTACCTGCCTTTCGTTGTGCTGGTGATCGATGAGTTTGCAGACCTGATCATGACCGCGGGCAAGGAAGTGGAAATGCCCATTGCGCGCCTGGCCCAGCTGGCCCGTGCGGTAGGGATCCACCTGATCATTGCCACCCAACGCCCGTCTGTAAATATCATTACCGGTACCATCAAGGCCAACTTCCCCGCGCGTATTGCGTTCAAGGTGTCTTCGAAGATAGACTCCCGGACCATCCTGGACCTGGGCGGCGCGGAGCAGCTCATTGGCCAGGGGGATATGCTGGTATCGTTTAACGGGGAGCTGGTGCGCCTGCAATGCGCATTCGTGGATACGCCGGAAGTGGAGCGGGTGGCCGAATTCATTGGCGGCCAGCGTGGCTACCCGGAAGCCTTCCTGCTGCCGGAATACCTGGACGATAAGGATGCCGATGGCAAAGAGATCAGCCTACAGGACCGGGACCCGCTGTTTGCCGAAGCAGCCCGCATCATTGTGCAAACACAGCAAGGCTCTACCTCGCTGTTGCAACGCCGCATGAAGCTGGGCTACAACCGCGCCGGCCGCCTCATGGACCAGCTGGAAGCCGCTGGTATTGTAGGGCCCAACATGGGCAGCAAAGCCCGTGAAGTGCAGGTGAAGTCCGACAGTGAGCTGGAAGAGATCTTCGACGCCATGGGCATTGTTTAATTACATGGTACGTTGTACACTGTATCCTGCGCAAAAAAATTAGCATCCCTTTAACGGCCGGCTTTTTAAACGCACCGGCATGGCATTTGTCTTAATTGCAGCATCTGCCAACATAAACCTAAACTGCAACTACATGAAGCAAATTTTTCTCCTGGGATTATTAACCTGTGGCCTGGTAATGTCGGGCATGGCACAACAGAACGACCCGAAAGCCAAAACCATCCTGGATGGGGTGAGCAAAAAATTCAAATCACTCAGTTCCATAGTGGCCAGTTTTACCCTGAAAGTAGAAGGCACCAACAATAAAGTGGCCGACAGTAAGAAAGGCGTAATGTCCATGAAGGGCAATAAATACAGGATCGTCATGGACGGCCAGGAAATTATTTCCGACAATAAAACCTCCTGGACCTATTCCAAAGATAACAACGAAGTAACCGTGAACGGGGTAGACCAAAGCGCCGGCAGCCTTACGCCCGCAAAGCTTTTCACGAACTTCTACGACAAGGATTACCTGTACCGCCTGAACGATGAAACCAGGGAGGGCGCCCGGACGTTGCAGAACATTGAGATGACACCCACGGATAAGTCAAAGCCTACTTTCAAAGTGCTGCTTTCCGTTGATAAGAAAACGCAAACCATTTACCGCGTGAAGATGTTCAACAAGGATGGCAACCGCTACACCTACGAGATCACCGGTTTTACACCTAACAAGCTGCTGGCGGATAATCTCTTTATGTTTGATGCCAAGCAACATCCTGGTGTGGAAGTGGTAGACCTGCGCTAAGAACGGCGCTTGTATATAACTGAAAAATCCCCGTGACGCTGGTAGCCACGGGGATTTTTTTATGGGAAGTAATATTGTTTAAATGCGCACCGGTGTTACGGTGTAGCCTAGTTTTCGGAGGCCTGTAATTAAGCCATAACTTGCTTTAAGATGATCTAAACCTACTGCGATGAAACTGCTTTGTGCCTGCAGCATCGATGGTATGCGTTGAAGCCATATTAAAAACACCGCGCCGTCGTATTGATATTTGCAACAGTCATTATTCCGCCATTACGATCACGGGTGCCGCGGTGGGTTCCGCGGCGGGCTGCGATTGCTTTTGCTGGATGGCCTTGTTCACCACGAACATGCATACCGCGCAGATCACGAAAGCCGCCACGCATACATACCCGATCACATCAAAATGATGCAGGAAGCCACTGGGCTCGGAGGTAATGATAGCGCCGCCTATCACCGCCGCTACGCCGCCCCCCATCTGCTGTACAGACGCATTGATGGCCATGAAGGCGCCGCGGTCTTTCATATCCGGCACGGCGGAAATAAGCGCCTGCGACGGGATCATGCGGGAGGTCACCGCCGTCATCATCACAGCGTTGACGATCATCACTAACCATAACGGCGTAATGCCCAGTTGTGTGAACCAGATCACCATCAAAATAGCCAGGCAGCTGCCGGCGATGAACACATTGTACTTACCTGCTTTATCCGCCAGGCGGCCAATGAGCGGGCCTGCTACCAGGCCTGCCGCGCCGGTTACCATGTAGAGCATGAAGAGGTCTTCCTGTTTAATGCCTACGTTGTTCACCAAAAAATTACTGGAGTAAGGCATCAGCAGAAAGCCGCCGGTAGAAATAAATACGGTGGTGAGGAACGCTTGCTGGTAGCGGGGCTGCGCGGCGGTGGCCAGTAAGTGCTGCATAGGATGGGCCACTGGTCCGCGTTTCAGGTGTTCGCGCATGGGCTGCATGCCGCGCCAGATGGCCAGGCCGATGAGCACGCATACGCCCACGATCAGCAGGAAGGGGGCATGCCAGTCGAACATGCCGGCCAGCTTAAGGCCGATGGGAATGCCGAGTACCTGGCTGCTGGCAAAGGCCATTTGTACAAAGCCCATCACCCGGCCCCGCACTTGCAGCGGGAAAAGATCCGCCACAATGGCCATGCCGATAGAGAACATCACGCCGCCAAACAGGCCGGTTACCATGCGGGCCATGAGCAGGAACCAGAAGCCGGAGGCCACGCCGCAAAGCAGGGTGCCCCCGGTGAAGCCGGCGTAAAAGAACAGGAGCATTTGTTTACGGTCAAAACGGTCTGCAAAGCCTGCGGCCGCAATACCGGAAACCGCCGCGCTGAAGGCGTAGGCAGATACGATCCAGCCAAACTGGGTGGCGGAAATGCGCATGCTTTTGGTGAGCATGGCGCCCAGCGGGGAGATCACCATGAAATCAAGGATCACGGTGAACTGGATGAGCGCAATAAGGGCTATCATAAACTTTTGATAGCGGGTGAAAGAAGTGGCGGAAGGCGTGTTCATAAGTGCAGATGGTGTGTGTTTAGGTGTTAGTAGCGGTGTGTAGAGACAAAACGGCCCCTGCAAGACGGCTAAATGAATATTCATTTAGTTATCTGGCTAAAAAAAGGGTAAAAGCGGCGATGATTTAAAAACGGTTGATGGGCACCTCGTTGGGCAACACTTCGCAGCAGAGGCCCAGGCTTTCAATGAGAATGATGATATGTTCTGCTTCCATGCCCAGCACCACTACGCGCAGCACCTCGTCGATGTCATCGTGATCAATGTTCCACTGGAGGATGTTAGATTGGGCATTGAGCAGGTGCGCTACGTGCAATTCAGCATTGGCCGTGAGGATGTTCGTTTTGAAAACGAGGATCTGGTTGATGAGTGTATTGCGCATAAAAATGAATATTCATTTACTTATCTAGTGAAAAATAAACGAAGGTCCTTTGCCTTCGTGTTGCCGGAGAAGCGCTCCCGGCGGGCGTTTTGCAGGCAGGCCTGCAGGGTGTTGATGCCCGGAAAAACACTTCCGGTAAATGATCGCTGGTTTGGTTTTGTTTGCTTGCCTGCGGTTAAGGTTTTAATGCTTTGAGCACCATCTCCAGCGTCGTGTACAAGATTTCGTCGGTAAGTTCAAACGGCTCGCCTTTGTGGGTGTAGCCTACCTGGTGGCTTTTGATCAACTGCATCAGCGGGGCAAATGCTATGGACCAATACACTTCAAAGTTGGGCATTTGCCGCAGCTCCCCGTTGGCGATGGCTTTTTCTGAAAAACGGGCCATCATGTTCCGGAAGTCCGGGCTGAGTATTTCCTGCGCGCGATAGTGCAGGGGGGTGTACGTGATATGCTCCATGAAAAGCCCCACTTCCTGGTGCTCCAGGGCAAACTGGGCGCGGCGTTTCCATTGCACCCGCATGCCTTCTGCGAACGTGGATTCCGGGTTGAAATCCTGGAGAATGAATTTAAAGTATTTTTCCACGATGCGGGCGTACAACTGAAGGATCAGGTCGTCGCGGTCCTTGAAGTAGATGTAGATCGTAGCGGGCGATACGCCAGCCGCCTTGGCTACTTTCTGCATACTCAACCCGTCGAAGCCCTCTTTTACAATCATATGCAGGGCCTCGCGCAGGATGGCTTTCTCTTTATTTTCGTCTCTTGTTCGCATTGATGATGCAAATATAAGTGAATGTTCGTTTATTTATAAAATTTATTTTTACCCTTTTTTGCAGGGGCAATAACCACCAGCCACCGCGCCGGACACAAATTAGTATTTTTAAGATATATGCCGCGCAGCTCCTCATAATATCTACACTACTTGCTACATTTTCCCTACCTTTGGCAAGTTTAAATAAAAACAAAAAGACTATGGCATACGACGTAATCGTAATCGGTAGCGGTCCTGGTGGCTATGTGGCAGCTATCCGGGCTTCTCAGCTAGGCTTTAAAGTAGCAATCGTAGAAAAAGAAGCCCTCGGCGGTATCTGCCTGAACTGGGGCTGTATTCCCACTAAAGCACTGCTGAAATCCGCCCAGGTATTGGAATATATGCACCATGCAAAGGATTACGGCCTGTCCGTAACCGACCCGAAAGCCGACTTCGACGCAGTAGTGAAGAGAAGCCGTGGCGTGGCCGATAAGAACTCCCGTGGCGTACAGTTCCTCATGAAGAAGAACAAGATCGATGTACTCATGGGCTATGGTAAAGTGAAAGGTAAAGGCCAGGTGGAGATCACCGATAAAGACGGTAAAGTAACCACCCAGGAAGCAAAATACATCATCCTGGCTACAGGCGCCCGCAGCCGCCAGCTGCCCAACCTGCCCATCGATGGTAAGAAAGTAATTGGTTACCGCGAAGCACTGGTATTGCCCCAGGCGCCCAAATCCATGATCGTAGTAGGTTCCGGCGCTATCGGCGTTGAATTTGCCTATTTCTACGCTACCATGGGCACCAAGGTGACCATCGTTGAGTTCCTGCCCCGCATCGTGCCGGTAGAGGACGAAGAAATCTCCAAGGAACTAGAAAAGATCTACAAGAAAAAGGGTATCGAGGTAATGGTGAATGCCAGCGTGGAAAGCGTGGACACCGCTGGTGCTACCGTGAAGGCCAACGTGAAGACCGCTACCGGCAATATCACCCTCGAAGCAGACGTAGTACTGAGTGCCGTGGGGATCTCTGCCAATATCGAGAACATCGGCCTGGAACAGGTAGGGGTGAAGACCGATAAAGGCCGCGTGCTGACCGACAAATACTACGCTACCAACGTTCCGGGCATCTACGCCATTGGCGATATCATCCCCGGTCCGGCCCTGGCACACGTTGCTTCCAAGGAAGCCATCGTTTGCGTGGAAGCCATCGCTTACAACGAAAAGAAATTTGCCCATAAGCCCGAGCCGATCAACTACATGAACATCCCGGGCTGTACTTACTGCGTACCGGAAATTGCTTCCGTAGGCTACACTGAAAAGGCTGCCAGAGAAGCCGGTTACGAGATCCGCGTAGGCAAATTCCCGTACTCTGCATCCGGCAAGGCTGGTGCAGCAGGCGCCCCCGAAGGTTTTGTAAAAGTGATCTTTGATGCGAAGTACGGCGAGTGGCTGGGTACCCACATGATCGGTGCAAATGTAACCGAGATCATTGCGGAGACCGTTACAGCCCGCACCCTGGAAACTACTTACCAGGAAGTACTGAATTCCATCCACCCGCACCCCACCATGAGTGAAGCGGTAAAGGATGCGATTGAAGTTGCATACGACGAAGCGATCCACCTGTAATCGCTTTTTCACATAATTCCAGCAACGGGCCTTTCCTGACCGGGAAGGCCCGTTTTGCCTGTTAGCGCCACCCGGGAAAAATATTCCTATCTTCACGATCCAATGCAGCCCCGCACATACATACCAGCCCCCGCGCTCCGGCCTTACATCCAGCGATACCTGTTGCTGGAAAGTGAGGTGCTGGCTGTAAACCGCGTGCTGCCCAACACGGCCCTGGTACTGTGCTTCCGCTATCGCGGCGATGTACATTTTCTTGAGAATGATACCCTGCATCCCTTGCCTGTAGCCGTTTTCACAGGATTGCGGCAAAGTGTGCGCTTTATCCAATACGCCCCGGGTACGGCAAACTTCCTGGTACAATTTACCCCCACGGGTGCCGCTGCTTTCAGTAAAATACCCCTGCATGAAACCTTCAATGAAAGCATTTCCCTGGATGCGCTGTTGCACACCGCATCCCTGGAAGAGCAACTGATGGAGGCCGTGGACGATGCGGCCCGCGTGCAGTGTGCGGACGAGTATTTTCTCCGGCAACTAAAACGTCCCGGAACGGACGCGCTTGTGGAGGCCGCAGTACACCGTATCCGGCAAAATGATGGCCATCTTAAAATGAAAGCACTGGCCGCGGAGCTGTACATTTCACAGGATGCATTTGAAAAGCGGTTCCGCCGGGTAGTAGGCGCCTCCCCGAAGCAGTATGCCGGTATTGTGCGCATGCACCATATTATTGCGCAGGGCGCTAAAAGCCTTGTTGGTGCTGCTTTTGAAGCCGGGTATGCAGATCAGCCCCATTTTAATAAAGACTTCAAGCGCTTTACCGGCCAGGCGCCGCTTGCGTTTTTTAAAGACCCGTTATACTGGTAGGCGATCGTTATAGATGTTAATCCCTTTCCCCATCCTTTTAGTTCTAAAGAAAGACCGGTGGTTTTATCCCGTTTGCAAAGTATAATTCAATGATTTTTTACAAGGAACACAGGCCCGCAGTTTGGAATTTTACGGCATAAAATTTCAAACGATGAATGCTTTTACCCGTTTGTGTTGCCTGCTCCTGTTATGCGGCAGCATGGGCTTTAAAACCTCCATTATGCAAACAAAACACGCCGTGTACGTAGACCAGTTCTTTGTTCCTGCTCCCGCCATTGATAGTTTTATGGAACGCATGCTGTATAACCGCAAGCTGTTGCGCACAATGCCAGGGTTACTGCACCAGGAGGCCTATGCCCGCAAGGATGAACAGGGCAACCTGTATGTGCTCACCACCGCCAGCTGGGAGAGCGATGCAGCCCTGCAACACGCCCGTGTTACCGTGCAAAACGCCTACAAAGAAGAAGGATTTGACCTGGCGGCTATGCTGGCGCGCCAGCACATTAAACTGGAGCGCTCCGTGTACCAGCCACTGGAAGATTAATGGGGTAAGACCACCAGTTTTTGCGTGCCCGTCCTGCGGCCATGGTCAAAGACCGCGCATACGTAAATGCCCGCTGGCAGCCCGCTTACAGGGATGGTGGTTTGCGGCATGTTAATGTTGCGCTGCAATACCAGCTGCCCGCTCATGTTATACAGTTGCAGCTGTACCTGCTCCGTAGTTCTGCTGAAAAACTGGAACTGCTCCTGCGCCGGGTTGGGGAACAACCAGTAATCATGCGTGCCCAGGAGATTAACGGCCACTTCATCACTGGTGTAATTTTTTCCTCCATCAGTAACCAGTGTTACGCGGTAGTATACCACGCCTGTGAGGTGGGTGGTATCAGTGAACTGATACACCAGCCCATCCTGGATGCCCTCTTCCTGTAATGTGATGAAACCCTTACTGGTAAGGCGTTCCCACCGGATGGCCTTTAGGTGGTATACGGTGCCCAGTTGCAGTTGCAGCAGCACACCTTGTGCAGTACTATCCGCGTTCAGGGATTGAATGTAACACTGCAATCCCTGCTGATGATAATTGTAGGTAAGGCTGCGCAAGCCGGTATCACCCCGGGGACTGATGGCTTGCAGGGAAAAGTAACTGGGCCCGTCGCCGGGGATCACCAACGCGGTATCACGGGTATGGATATACGTTTTTAGGCTGTCGTAGTCCAGCACGGCAAGCTGGTAGCTGTCCGCTCCAGGTTGAGTGGGCCACCAGAGCTGCCCGGCATCACTGCAGTCGAAACCCACGTGCAGCGTGGGTTGTGGCGAGACCACGAAAGTGTCGCTCAGGAACACCTGGGCGGCACTTTCCATTTTCAGGATGGCGGTGCAAAAAGTATCCGGCAGTGCCCAGGTGTAGCCGTCTTTTGCCAGGGGGATGCCGCTGGCCAGTGTTTTCCAGGTGTTACCACGATCAAGGCTATACGAGATATTGCCGGTGTTGTAACCGGCAGATGACCAGCGCAGGGGAAGGGTGGTGGCGGCTTCGGGTTTACTGCTGCGCAATGGGTATTCCCAGGTAAAATATTGTGCCGGTGTAAAACTGTATACCAGGTAAAAACGCTGGGTGCCGGCGTGCAGGTGGGTGGCATTTACCACCAGGCTGTAAGTGCCGGCAGTGGCGGGTTCCAGGGTTACCTGTTCTACGTTGTTAAGACTGTCGCGCCGGCGGGTGGCCGGTGCATTGATGCCGGCCGGCACCCAGGGCAGGAGGGAAGTGCTTTCCGGTGTTATTACCTGGAGGTCCAGGTCGTTCACCAGGGCCTGGGGAGCATTGGCCTCGGCCGGGGGATCGTTCCATACCAGGGTTACTTTCAGTGCGCCCGTACCTGCGGGTATTTGTAATGGCAGGGCGATGCTGCCACCTGCACTTACCTGTGCTTCCCGGAAGTGCCCGTCCTGCAGTGTTTGCAGGGCGCGTGCCGCATGCAGTGCACCAAAGCCGCTGCTATAGTCCGGTCCGGGAGGGCCAATGTCTGTAGCGCTGTTGATCAGCAAACCTTTTACCAGTGCAGATGCCGGGCGATGCCCGTATCGCGTGGCATAAGCCTGTTGCAGCAAGGTGGCCACCCCACTGCTCAGGGCTGCCGCACCGGAAGTGCCGTCCTGCCCATACGCCACTATATCCGGCTTCATGCGCCCATCATAAGCGGGGCCTTTGGAACTAAGCACGGGCACGTTGTTGTCTGCATCTGTACCCCCTGTTACCAGCACGTTCTTGGCTTGTTTGAAATTACCGGAGAGATTGGCATAACCTTTCACACCGGCGTAGCTGCCTTCAGTGGCTACGGAGTCGCCGATGTTCCCGGAGCTGAATACGTGCAGCAGCGTGTCCTGGCTCCAGGCTTGTGCATCAAAGGCGCGGGCTTCCAGGCCATAATAATTTTCAATGGAAGGCGTACCATAGGAGTGGTTTTGCACGCCTATGTGCAGGCCCTGGTAATAGGCATCCGGCTCGGGGAGGAGATTGGTGCTGTAGTCTGCATTGCTCAGTTGCGCCAGTGGCGCCACGCCTTTGCCGGTAATATCACTATTGCCCCTGCCTGCGGCCAGGGTGGTCATGATGGTGGCGTGCTCGCTGGTGGTGGAGGCTTCCTCTGCAGCGGGAATATGTTTATGCAGCAGGTCAATATCCGTGGTGTCAAACATGGATTCCTTGAAAGAGATCACCATGCCCTGTCCCTGCCATTGCGGGTAGCTTTGCCAGGCCAGGACAATGCGGTTCAGGCGCATGTCGCCCGTGTTAATGATCATCTCTTCTACGGGTTTCCGGTACACATCAGCAAAGCGGATAGGTGGAAGTGCTAACAGGCTGTCCAGCTGCCGGCTGGCCACGCGCAGGCTGTAAATGCCTGTTCTTACTGGCTTTGCGGGCCATGCAAGGCTATCAGCGCCCAGGAGCACCGTAACACTGTCGGCCTGTACGCATGCACGTAGCAGGGCCTGGCTGGCCTTCCAGTGATGGCTGGTGCTGTCTATGCTGATGATGTTACTGTCTTTCACCACGCGCTGTACATAATACCATCCCGGCTTTACTACCCGTAGCAATCCACTGGCCTGCAACTGCGCAGCAGCGGGTATGTGCGCGTAGTGCACCAGGTATGCAGTGCGGGTTTGCGCGGCAGCTGTGAAGCTGTGTAAACAGCAGTATAAAGTGATGATAAAAGGAGGCCAACGAAGCAACATAGTGATCGACAAGGATGCAAATAAAACTAAGCAATTTTTTTTCGCCGGGTTAAAAATGTTTTTTTGATTCTTAAAATTTTGCTAATATTGATTTAGTAGAAATTATCAACGAGCAAATCCAAAAATCTAAACCGAGCAACAATTTCAGCAGCACTATCCGTTTGTTACAGATCGTACCCGTTTTTATTGAAACACTTTACAGTACTGGTTTTCCTACGATCCTGTCCTGCAGGCTTTTAGCTGCATTTTAATTGATCATGGCTTTGTAGCACCGCCCGCACAACCACCGGTTGCGGCAGGCTATTGCATGTTTTTCTCACTGTATCACCTTGTATGCAGTTTGTTAACCTGCGCCCGTAAAAATGCGTATAACCGTTACCGTTATACGTTATGTTAGTTGTATGATCCGTTGCAGTGCACCGTCAGGTGTGCTAACGTCTGTTTTATTTTCAGAAACATTAAACCCACTCCAAAACTGAGCTATGAAAAAGCAAATGAGCACTGTTATGGCCTGCCTCTGCGTGGCCCTGCTGGCAACCTCCTGTAAGAAAGACCAGGCAGCTAAAACCCCCTCCGCCAACGAGATCTCCCAGGATGCGTTGAGCGCCATTTACAACAAAGGCTTCAGCACCGCTGATGTGCACAAGGTATCCGGCGGTTACCTCGTGGAAGGCGACATCTTCCTCAGCGATGCGGACCTGGCCACGGCTTTCACCGGCCCTGTGCTGCGCGTAGCTAATACGGAGCAGTACCGCACCACTAACCTGGTGACCGGCCTGCCCCGCAGCATCAAGATCAAGGTAACCGGCCTCGGTACGGCTTTCATAGCCGGCACTGATACCGCCATTGCCCGCTACAACGCACAACACCTGCAGCTTACCTTCTCCCGCATCACCAGCGGCACTGCAGATATTACGATCTCTGGCTTTAACCAGGGCCCCAGTGGGGGATACATCACCCTGGGCTCTTCCGGCTTCCCTACTAAGGCTGGTAAACCCTACAATTCCATTACCCTCAACACCAACACCCAGGCATATGGGTCTAATCCCAATGTGCTGTACGTAGGTTCCGTGATCCAGCATGAAATGGGCCACTGCATAGGGTTCCGTCATACAGATTACTTTAACCGTGCCTACAGCTGCGGGGGCACTGCTACCAACGAAGGTGCTGCCGGCGTAGGTGCCATCCTCATCCCGGGCACCCCCAGCACTGCAGACCCCAACTCCTTCATGCTGTCCTGCTCTAACGGGGGCAACCGTACTTTCAATGCAAATGATATTATTGCGTTGAATTATTTATACTAAGGTATTTTTCCATCGGCCCGCAGCCCGCTCCCGCAGGGCATTAGAGAGCACTATGTCATTCAGGGCAGGCGGTGCTGCGTGCCGTGGTACTGATTGTTTGGGCAACGGATCATACACAAAGAGGCCACGCTGCTATGTTACGGCGTGGCCTCTTGCGCAGGTGGCGCCTGAAATGCAAAGGGGCTGCATATTAGTGCGGCCCCTTTCTATTAAAAAATGAGTCGTTTATGCGTTATCATTTACCACTTTGCACTCATACACGATGGAGCTGCAGCGGTCTACTTTCTTTAGCCCCTTGCGGTAAGAGCGCAGGCCCTGTATAAAGCCACCCACCAGGCCACTATGGCCGGTCTTGTACTTTTCGCTGAGCAGGCTTACATAAAAGGCGTCAAACACCATGGGGTGTTTTTTTACGACCTGGATATTGTATTGCTGCAGCAGCATTTCCATAGACGGTGGTGAGAAATGGTAGAGGTGGCGGGGCACATCATAAGCAGCCCAGAAAGGGCCGTAGTGCTGTGCGTCCAGGGAAGTATAATTGGGCACCGCGATCAGCAGGGCGCCGCCGGGTTTCAATAGTACGGGCAGGTGTTGCAGGTAGGCATGGATCTCATGCACATGCTCCAGCACATGCCACATGGTAATGGCATCATACTGACCGGTTTCCAGGCTGAATAGATTTTCTACCGGCTGGGCCGCTACGTTGTATAGTTCCTTCGCCCTGGCGCGGGCGCCTGCATCGGGCTCCAGGCCGGTTACGCTCCAGCCTATCTGCTGCATGTAATGAAGAAAGGCGCCGGTGCCGCAACCAATGTCCAGCAGTTTGCCCTGTTTAAGGTTGGCGGCAGATTTCACCCAGTTCTGTTTGGAGCGCATAGTGATCTTGCGTACACTATGGTACAGGCGGTTCACCAGGCCCGCCTTGGTTTCGGTATGACTGATATATTCTTCTGCAGCATAGTAACGGCCTATCTGGCCACTGGTAGGGATGTTCTGGGTAAACCTGCCGGTGCATGCATCGCAATGCCATATCTCGAAAGTTTCTTTGGATACGGTGTAGTCCTGTGCTTTCAGGCTCAGATGGATGCCTGCAGCACCACAAAGCGGGCAGTTCTTGTAATAGATCAAACTCATGTAAATGTCTTTATTCCTTTGAAACCCTTACTGTTAGCTGGTTTCGTGCTACTGTGCTCAAACATATTCTCCCCATACCTGGCGCAGGGTATCGGCAATTTCTCCAAGCGTGCAATAATGTTCTACGGCCGTTACAACAATTGGCATCAGGTTTTCGGTCGTAGTGGCTTTCTGGGCCAGTTCCTGTAAAATGCGTTGCACCTGTTCATTATCGCGGCGTGCACGGAGGCTGGCCAGCCTGGCCGATTGGGTGACCCGGATGCTGTCGTCCACGCGGAATACCTCCGGCGTGGCGGTTTCTGCCACCGTAAATTTATTGACCCCAACGATAATTTTCTCATTTTTTTCAATGGCCAGCTGGTATTCGTAAGCACTGCGCGCAATTTCATCCTGCACAAAACCTTGTTCTATAGCGCTTACGGCCCCGCCCATCGCATCTATCTTTTCCATCAGCTGCAGGGCTTTGGCTTCCAGTTCATTGGTAAGGGCTTCCACGTAGAACGAGCCTCCCAGCGGGTCTACCGTATCGGCTATCCCGCTTTCATAACCAATGATCTGCTGCGTGCGCAGGGCAATGCGGGCCGCTTCCTCCGTGGGCAGGGAAAGGGCCTCGTCGTAACCATTGGTGTGCAGGGATTGGGTGCCACCCAGGGTAGCGGCCAGGCTCTGGACGGTTACCCGCACAATGTTGTTGTGCGGCTGCTGCGCCGTAAGCGTGCTGCCACCGGTCTGGGTATGGAAGCGCAGCATCTGCGCCTTGGGATCTGTGGCGCCCAGGGAGCGCGTAATGTGTGCCCACATGCGGCGTGCAGCGCGGAACTTGGCCACTTCTTCAAACAGGTGATTGTGGGCGTTGAAGAAGAAGGAAAGGCGCTTGGCAAATACATTGATGTCCAATCCCTTTGCCAGCGCGGCCTGCAGGTAGGCCTTACCGTTGGCCAGGGTGAAGGCCAGCTCCTGCACGGCGTTAGCGCCTGCTTCGCGGATGTGATAACCGGAAATAGAAATGGTATTCCACTTGGGCACTTCTTTGCTGCAGTGCTCAAAAATATCGGTGATCAGCCGCATGGAGGGCTTGGGCGGGTAAATATAGGTGCCGCGGGCGGCGTATTCCTTGAGGATATCGTTCTGGATGGTACCGGAGATCTGCTGCAGGTCTGCCCCCTGGCGCTTGGCCAGGGCAATGTACAGGGCCAGGAGAATAAAGCCCGTGGCATTGATGGTCATGGAGGTGGTGATCTTTTGCAGTTCAATGCCGGCAAACAGCTCTTCCATATCTTCCAGTGAATCAATAGCTACCCCTACTTTGCCTACCTCTCCTTCCGCCATGGCATGGTCACTGTCGTACCCGATCTGTGTAGGCAGGTCAAAGGCCACGCTGAGGCCCATGACACCCTGGCTGAGCAGGTAATGGTATCGCTTGTTAGATGCTGCTGCGGTGCTGAAACCCGCGTACTGGCGCATGGTCCAGAGCTTGTCGCGGTACATGGTAGAGTGAACGCCCCGGGTAAATGGAAAAACCCCTGGCTGCTCCTCCATGGGAATTGGTTTACAGTAGAGGGGTTGTATCACGATGCCGGCATCGGTTTTGATGGTGTTTTCCATTTTGTTTGATACGATGTTTGCAATGTTACATAATTATTACGTGACTTCCTTCCAGTGAAAATTTATTAATAATTTGTGCATGGTCTTTAACAAATGATATGGTTATTTACATTTTGCTGGGCCTGACGTTGCTGTTGGCCCTCGGTAGTATGCTCCTCCTGTGGATTGCCGTTACGCGGCCCCTGCAATATTCCCGCTCCCTTGTCTTCCTCTCATGCAGCCTGGCCCTTTTCGTTTACCTGTATGGTACCTGGATATTTCTCTCCGCCTATACCAAATATGTTTTTGCCGCAGCCTTTGTGCTGGTGCTCATTTCCGCAGCGCAGCAACCGCGGAAGGAACCTGTGCGCCCATATGCGGCCTGGCGCAAATGGGTGAACCGGGCGCTGGCCTGGATACTCTGGGTTTTCATCATCCTCTATTTTACCGGCACCACCGGCCGCCCGCGGCGCGTGGCCATAGGCCTGCCTTTCAAGCATGGAAAATATTTTGTGCTGCAAGGCGGTAAAGGGCTGCCCACCAATCTTTTTCACTACAGCCTGCGCGGCGCCGTGTATGCCATGGACATTGTAAAACTGGACCGGTATGGTCGCCGCGCCAACCGCGTGTTCTCTGCAAACCTGCATGATTACGTCAGCTTTGGCGATACCATCTATGCGCCCTGTGATGGGCGCGTGGTGCGGGCTAACAATACCAACCCGGATAACACACCGCCCAACATGCAGCGCGGCCCTACCAATACCAACCAGGTACTGCTGGAAACCGGCACCTGCTATGTATTTATGGCCCACATGCGCAAAGGCTCCGTGATGGTGCATGAAAATGATTGGGTAAAGAAGGGCGACCCCATTGGCCGCATTGGCAACTCCGGCTTCAGCGCGGAGCCTCATCTCCACATGCAGGTGCACATGAAGGAAAGCAACCTCCCCTGGTACCAATGCCCGCCTTTGTACATGGAGCTGAATGGAAAAAGCTACCTGCTCAATGAGATCATTGATGCGGATGAAAAATAATAGCGACGAACGTGTTAAAAAAGAAAATCCTGGTCCGGTAGCGCGGCCAGGATTTTTTTATGTGGTAGCAGGCAACAATAAATTATGCCATAATACGCTTGGCTTCATTACTGATGATCTGTGAAGCAATATCAGTGGGCGATTCCGGGAACTGCATGTAAATGCCCAGGATGGCACGGTTCAGGTCTGTAGCGGTAGCGCCTTCGCCCAGGTTGCCATAGGTCTGGTTAATCAGGGCGATGGTATTTTCCTTCACGGTCTTTACCGCATCCCATGCCCCTGCGCTCACGTAGATCTGCTGGGTGATGTTATGGTCAAATTCCGCCTTGATGGTATGCACCAGGGCCACATGCATGTCTGCAGCGGTCATTTCGGAATTGTACACGCGGTTAATGAGGCTCTGCGGGGTAAGGCGCTCTACCAGCAGCACCAGGCGCTCATAAGCAGCCAGTTGCAGGGGCAGGGTGCTCCTGTCGGCCGGTGCAGCAGGCGTAAATGCAGCCGCGGTGGCTGTACCGGTGCTGGTCTCCGGGGCGGCAGGCGCTCCGGCTTCCTCCTCTTTTGACGGTTTTTTCACGAGGTCCCGGATAGTAGTATACAGCACGTAGATACCGCCTAAGCAGAGTAAGAAGATGAGAATGTTCTGGGTGGAGAAGTTCATTAGGACAAAAAGTAGTTTAGGATGGGCAGCAAATATATAAAAATTTGTTATACCAATTTGCCTAACCATTCCTTCATGCGGGCCACGCCTTTTTCCAGTTTGTCCATGCCGGTAGCATAAGACAGGCGGATGCACTCCGGCGCCCCAAAGGCACCACCGGTTACGGTAGACACGTGCGCCTTGTGCAGGAGGAACATGCAAAGATCGTCTGCGTTCCGGATGGTGTCTCCTTCAAAGGATTTGCCGAAGAAGGCGCTCACATTGGGAAACATATAAAAGGCACCTTCCGGTTCATTCACCTTCAGCCCCGGGATGGAGGCCAGGCCTGCCGCAATGAAGTCGCGGCGCTTGCGGAACTCGGCCACCATGGCCTTTGCAGTGAGCAGGTCGCCGGTAAGGGCGGTCACTGCGGCCCGCTGGGAAATGGAGCTGGTAGCGGAAGTGAACTGGCTTTGGATCTTGTCAAATGCTTTGGCCAGTGGCAGGGCAGAGGCGCTGAAGCCCAGGCGCCAGCCGGTCATGGCAAAGCCTTTACTGAGGCCGTTGATGATGATCACCCGGTCTTTCAGTTCCGGGAACTGTGCAATGCTTTCATGCGGGCCGGTGTAATTAATATATTCATAGATCTCGTCGGACATGATATATACCTGGGGGTGTTTGAGGAACACCTTGGCCAGGCCTTCCAGTTCTTCCCTGGAGTACACGGAGCCCGTAGGATTGCAGGGGGAGGAGAACATGAACAGTTTGGTCTTTGGCGTGATGGCCGCTTCCAGCTGTTCCGGTGTGATCTTGTAATTATTTTCAGCGCTGCAGGCCACAAATACCACTTCACCCTGGCAGAGTTTCACCAGCTCTGAGTAAGTAACCCAGTAAGGAGTGGGGATCACTACTTCATCAGCGGGATCTACCACGCTCAGCACCGCGTTGGCAATGCTTTGCTTGGCACCGGTGGATACCACGATCTGTTCCGGCGTATAGTCAAGACCATTATCCCGTTTGAATTTCTGGGCCACTGCGGCGCGCAGGTCTGCATAGCCGGCTACGGGTGTGTAGTGGGTGTAACCTTCATCCATGGCCTTTTTGGCCGCATCGCGGATGTGTACCGGCGTATCAAAGTCCGGCTCACCAATGCTGAGATCTACGATGTCTATGCCCTGTGCTTTCAGTTCGCGGCCCAGCTTTGCCATTTTAATGGTTTGCGGCTCGGAAATGCGGGAGAGGCGGTCTGCTAGTTGGAATGTCATGATAATACAATTGTGACCTTGGCCGACAAACCTAAACAAAATAATTGTATTAAACGGGAGCAAAAATTATGGAACAGAGGCCCGTTTAGCGAAAACAGAAAAGGGCTGCATCCAACAGGATGCAGCCCCTTTTCTGCTATAAAAAAAGAAGATTAATAAGTGCTGTAACCGGCGGAGTAGATGCCTACTTTCTCTTTGCCTACACCGTGCAGGTAACCAGCCAGTACCAGTTGGTATACGTTGGCGGTGTACAGGTTCATGGTAGCTTTACAGATCAGGGAATCTTTGCCGGTGGGTTTTACTTCCACGGTAGCATTGGTAGAACCGGGGAAGGTGGTCCAGGCGGGGAAGAAGCCGGTGCGCGGTGTGTAATCACGGCCGGAGAACACTTTCACGGTGTTGATGAACACATCTACAGGACCAGTGCTGTCGCAGAAGTTGAAGAAGCGTACATTGGCAGAATCACCACGGATGTTGGCAAAATTTTCTTCCAGGTTAGCCAGCTTGCCACCGGTAGCTTTAGTGCCATAAGCGATCAACGTATGATAGGTCAGTGAATCAAAGGGAACACCGGTGATGCTGCAAATGAGTGAATCTGTTTTGTAGGTCCGGAAGTTGTAGCTGTGGGTGGTGGGCACGTCGCGCAGTACACTCCAGAAGCCAAGCGGGAAGCGGGTGGTATCTACTTTGGAGCTGCCGTCGTAAAACACCATGCCGGTGGAGTCAGCATAGGCGTTGATGATCGTGGAATAGGTCCAAACAGTCTGGGTGGAGCTGTTGGAGGTCTTCAAACAGGCGGTCATTGTCATCATCCCCAGGAGACCGGCAGCCATCAGCAGGCCGGCGATTTTCTTTCTGATCATGTTGGTGAAGGTTTATTTAAGTGTTCTAAAAGGTTTTGCGGTGTTGTGCCCGGAGGATGGTATGGTACACTAGTATTCAGTATAACGTTGCAGGTCCGGGTAATATTTTTTTGGTCGATGCAGTTCGTATTCATAAACAGCAGTTCCCAGGGCTTTGAGCCACTGTTTGCCGGCTTGCTCCTGTTCCGGCATGTTTGCCTGCAGGGGCGTACCGTCGTGGAAGGCTACGGTGGCTGACAGGCAGAATTCAATGCCACGTACAGGATCCGCGAAATAGGCCGTATCTGTCAGGAACCCGAAGGCCCACCCGGCTTTATTAAAACACCGCACACCGGGAACATCCGGCAGCAGGAACTTGGCGTAATGGTCCGGGTAATCAGCATGGGCTGGCAGGTTTTCCATCTGCCGGGGCCATTGGCCCAGGCTACGCAATAACAAGCGACGATCAGTGTCTGTTAAACGGAAGCCCTGCTCAAATGTTACACACTCCGGGAAAATTATGGACTGTAATATCTTATGAAGGTTTAGCAACGGTAGCCGGTTACGGAAAGAAAAGTTCATGGGTTGCCGGTGCAACCGGCCCTGGCCGTCCAGGAATGCGGTGCCGGCATGGTCATGCCGGGGAGGGGCTGCGGCCAGGTGGCAATGTGCCCCCGGTTGTTCATATATAACGGTATCCCCCTCCACAAACCGGCAGGGTGCCGTGTCCGGGTGCCCGGTGCCAATGTCTGAAAAGCCCAGCTGGTGGCGGATATCCGCGTCTGCATACCCCTTGGCGCCCAGCATGGCCTGCAGGGTGCAGGGCCCGGTGAACTGGTAAAGGCGGTTAAAAGCCGTATTGCTGCTGAGGGTCAGCATTTTCTCAATATCGGTGGCTACAGAACTGGCCTGCCCGGCCTGGTACCCCGTGTCCAGGGGCATGGCGGTCGTATAATAAGGTGTGTTTACCGTAAGGCGGGGGAGGCCCAGTAAATTTATTTTTTCCAGGGCGGCGGCCGCCATCGGAAGTTTTACGGTGGAGGCAGGATAAAAATACCGCTCTGCATCAACCTGGTAGTAAAAATCATGAAAATAAGCTACATTGCGCGCATCACGATCGATCCGGGTGTACACCACCTGTACCGGACCGGTGTTTAAAGGTTGCAGCACCGCGTTCAGCGGTCGTGAGGTATGTAAAAAGTCCTGAAACCAGGGATCTGTGGCCGGCCCTTTGCCTGAACGCATCTGAAGTGTTGAAAGTTGTAAATGTATTAAAATCAGCCCGGTCCGGCATCTGCCGGCGGGAAGGCACACGATATTCCACTTTCCTTCCTCTTTGCCTGAAAGCAGCGCCGCTACTAAATTTTGGCGGATTTTAACGGCTCTTTAATATATCAATTTAAATTCTATCTTTGCAACTCTAAAAAATTTTTTTTAAACCCGATACAATATGCAACTTAAAGGACTTGTAAGAGTTTTTACCGTCGCACTGATCCTTATCTCTGTGTATCAATTGTCCTTCACGTTTGTGGTTCGCAATTATGACAAGAAGGTAAATGAACAGGCACAGAACGATGTGTCCAAAAACTTCCCTTCCGCTGCCGTAAAATATCCCGGCGATGCGCAACAGCAGGCATTCTACCAGGATACACTCAACGACCAGGTAAAGCTCCGTAAACAAGCCATCCTCGATTCCGTTGGCAATGCCAAGATTGCCAGCTTCCCGTGGAACGTGAATTACACCACTGCAAAAGAAAGAGAACTGAACCTCGGCCTGGACCTGCAGGGTGGTATGCACGTAGTACTGGATGTGAGTGTGGAAGATGTGATCCGTTCCCTGTCTGGCCGCTCCAAGGACGGCGCTTTCAACCAGGCGCTGAAACAGGCCAACGAAATGAAGAAAACTTCACAGTCTGACTATGTGACCCTGTTCGGGCAGGCTTACGAGCAGATCAACCCCTCCGGCAAACTGGCAACCATCTTTGCCAATGCATATTCCAAAGACATTGATTACAATTCCTCCAACGCCAAAGTGCTGGATGTATTGCGCCGCGAAGCCCGCGCCGCTATCCAGAACACGTACCTGGTGCTGCAGAAACGTATCGACAAGTTCGGCGTATCCCAGCCCAATGTGAGCCTGGACGAAAATAAAGGCATTATCTCCGTGGAACTGGCAGGCGTGGACAACCGCGAGCGCGTACGCAAGTACCTGACCGGTATCGCCAACCTGGAATTCCGCGAAGTATATAAAGGTGGTGTTGAAAACTACCAGAATATCCTGGTGCCGGTGAATGAAGCCATCCGTGCCGCCCTGATGGGTAAAAGCGCAGATACTTCCGCCGCCAGGGCCGACAGCACTGCCACTGCAGCTGCTACCCCTGCCGCAAAGGATACCACCGGTGGCAATGGCAGCCTGTCCCAATACCTGTCTGACAGCAGCAAGGCCTCCGATAAGAACGCCGCCAAGACCAAAGATGCCCAGCTGGAAGAACTGCGCCGCCAGAACCCGCTGTTTGCCATCATGCAGCCTTTCTTCACCCAGGACAACCAGCCGGCTCCCGCTCCCGCACTGGGCCGCATCCTGCCCAAGGATACCGCCACCCTGCGCGCTTACCTGGAGATCCCCGCTGTACGCAACGTACTGCCCCGCGACTTTGTACTGGCTTACGGTCCGGAGAACAAAGAAGACAAGCACGCCGCCCTGGAAGTATACGGCCTGAAAGTGAATCCCTCCAACCCCGCACCCCGTGTGAGCGGTGAGCACATCATAAATGCCCGCCAGGACATCCGCGATGGTAAAGTGGAAGTGAACATGTCCATGGATAACATCGGTTCCAAGGAGTGGCGCAAGATGACCAACGACGTGTCACAGGGTTATAACAAAGACAATCCCTACAGCATGAACTACGTTGCTGTGGTACTGGATAACGTAGTATATTCCGCACCTTCCGTACGCGAAGAAATTGCCGGTGGTAACTCTTCCATTGCCGGTAGCTTTACCGCAGAAGAAGGTACTGACCTGGCAAACATCCTGGAATCCGGCAAAATGCCGGCTCCCGCGGTGATCGTACAGGAAAGCGTGGTAGGCCCCAGCCTCGGTGCTGAGTCCATCCACGCCGGCGCTACTTCCTTCCTCATTTCTTTTGCAGTGATCTTCGTGCTGATGCTGGTGTATTACAATACCGCCGGTATCGTAGCTAACATCGCGCTGATCCTCAACCTGCTCTTCACTTTCGGTATCCTGGCTTCCCTGGGCGCCACGCTCACCATGCCCGGTATTGCGGGCCTGGTACTCACCGTGGGTATGGCCGTGGATACAAACGTAATTATCTTTGAACGTATCAAGGATGAACTGAGCCTGGGTAAAACCTACCAGCAGGCGGTGATAGACGGTTACAAACGTTCCTATGCACCGGTACTGGATGGTCACATCACCTCCCTGCTCACCGCCTGCATCCTGTTCTACTTTGGCCTGGGCCCCGTACTGGGCTTTGCCACCACGCAGATCATCGGCCTGTTGCTGTCCCTGTTCTGCGGTATCATGGTATCCCGCCTGGTAACCGACTTCTGGACCAATAAGAAACGCCACTTCGAATACTTTACACCCATTTCCCGCAAGATCTTTAAGCACGCTAACTTCGACTTCGTAGGCAAGCGTAAATATGCTTACGTCATCTCTGCTATCGTAATGGTGCTGGGTGTTGCTTCCTTCTTCCATGGCTTCCGCGCCGGTGTTGACTTCTCCGGTGGCCGTAGCTACACGGTACGTTTTGAAAAGGACGTGCCCCAGGGCGAGGTGACCGCCCACCTGAAAGATGTATTCGGTGCAGAACCGGTGGTGAAGACCTTCGGTGCTAACAACCAGCTGGCCATCACTACGGGTTATAAAGTAGAAGAAACCGGCGCCGCCGCAGATAAAGAAGTATCCACCAAGCTGTTTGAAGGCCTGAAGCCTTACCTGGCCAATGGTACTACTTACGAGCAGTTCATGAGCAAAAACCTGCTGGGTTCTGAGACCGTATCCGCCACTATCTCTACCGCCCTGCGCGGTGGTGCTATCAAGGCCACGATCTTCTCCCTGGTAGTGATCTTCCTGTACATCCTGCTGCGCTTCAGTAAATGGCAATACTCACTGGGTACCATTTTCTCCCTGCTGCACGACGTACTGGTAACCCTGGCGGTGTTCTCCTTCCTGAAAGATGTAGTACCCTTCCCGCTGGAACTGGATCAGCACTTCATTGCGGCTATCCTTACCGTGATCGGCTTCTCCATGAACGATACGGTGATCGTATTTGACCGTATCCGTGAGAACTTCCGCAGCACCAAGAACGGCGATAGGAATACCCTCATCAACAAGGCGATCAACAGTACCCTGAGCCGCACCATCATGACGTCGCTCACGGTGTTCCTGACCATCCTGATCCTGTTTGTATTCGGTGGTGAAGTAACCCGCGGTTTTGCATTCGCCATGCTGATCGGTGTGATCACCGGTACTTACTCTTCCATTTTCGTAGCAGCCCCCGTGCTGGTGGACTTTGACCACAAGAATGAGCTGGCAAATGAAAGTGATGTACTGGAAGCGCTGGAGCCGAAAGCGACCGCTGCCGCTTCCAAGAAAATATAAGCTGACTAGTTAATGTTTGATAGAGAAAGGTCCTGCCGGCTGGCAGGACCTTTTGTTTTTTGCGGTTAAAACCTCAAAGCGGCGCATTCACGGTCCCGTTCTTCAAACTATCCACATACCGCTTGTAAGACTGGTGAATGAAATACAGCATATCATAATCACTCCAGTCATGCACCTGCTCATACGTGGGCCGGTACTTGTTTACAAAGTAGGTCAAAGAATCCCCGCTGAGCGGCACCGTAGACGCTACGAGGCGTTCTGTATAATGCGCGGCTACAAATCCTTCATGCTCGTACTGCACCAGCTGGTGCTTGAAAAACATTTTGTGACGGTTGGATTTCAGCTGCGCCAGGTGGGTAAGCTGGTTAATGTTTACCGCGATGCCGATGGGTGCTACATGTATGATCTCGCCTACGCGCGGGCGGTGGAAGTTGAAGGCTTTGGCATACTCCTGCCGGTTGGCGATGGAATCGTCTTTGTAGGTATGGTTGCGGACGGATACGGGCATGAGGTCAATGATCCGGGGCGTGAGCAGGATGTCGTGCACACTGCGGCTGGCGCCGGATGGCACGATCCAGTAGCGGGCCACCACGTTAATGCCGGAAAACAGGATGGTATCGCCGGGGTGGGCCAGGAGGGTAAAGCTGGCGTCCGGGCCGGAAGTGGTGGCAAGTTGGGAATGCCGGTTCGTAATGGCCACGCCGGCCAGGGGCACGGAATCCTGGCTGAGGGTACGCCCGCTGATACGCTGCTGGCCGTAAACGAAGGCCGGCAGCAACAGGGCGCTAAAGGCGGCAAGGCCTATGACGGTGACAGGTCTCATAAACAACTAGGCCTGTGCCTGTTCCAGCAGTTTTTCATGCAGGGCCAGCACCTGGGGGATCACGAGCTGCTGCTCATCATTGACGATCACGTGGTCCGACAGGCGCATTTTAATGTCTTCATCGATCTGGCGGCGCATGCGGGCCAGCACCTCTTCACGGGTCACATGGTCGCGCTCCATGACCCGTTGTATGCGCAGGGACTTAGGGGCCGATACGCCGATCACGGCATCGAGATAGTGGTTAGAGCCGGACTCAAAGAGGATGGCGGCTTCCTTGATCACGTAAGGAGTGGTTTGGCGGGCGGCCCATGCCTCAGAGTCGCGGATGGTGGCCGGGTGTGTCAGTTCGTTGAGAAGGGCCAGGCGCTCGGGATTATTGAACACCAGGTTGCCCAGGTACTTGCGGTCCAGCTGCCCGTCTGCCAGGTAAGCAGCATCTCCAAAGTGCGCACGGATGCCCGCTATCAGCTCAGGGTCTGTGTTCATGAGCCGGCGGGCTTCCGTGTCGGACTGGTACACGGGAATGCCCAGCACGGCAAACATGGCCGCTACGGTGCTCTTGCCTGAGCCTATACCGCCGGTGATTCCAATCTTTAACATGGTCCTCGTTTAGGGCAAAAAGATACAAAAAATAAAAAGGGCCTGCTGCAGTTACAGCGGGGCCCTTTCAAAAAAAGTGCAGTTGGAATTATTTCTTTTCTTCGGCAGGCTTGTTCATCGCCACGGTGTATTCCATGCTTACTGCAGAACGCTCAATGGTGAGGTAGCTGGCAGGGCTTACTTCGATCTGCAGGGTACCGTTGTCATTGATCTTTTTCAGCTTGCCATGAATGCCGGCAATGGTTACAAGTTTATCACCTTCTTTCAGGTTATCGATGAAGTTTTTCTGATCCTTTGCTTTTTTCTGCTGCGGGCGGATCATAAAGAAGTACATCACCAGAAACATACCGCCGATCAGCAGTATGGGCTGCATGCTTCCCAATCCACCAGCTTGAAGTAAAATGTTCATGTTTATTGTTGTTAATAGTTAATCGTTAATTGTTAATCGTAGTTATAAGGACGTTTGAACGGCCATTTTATTTTAATACGTGGTACCGTTGCCTTTTATCACGTTGCACAGGATGTGTGGTCCGGGCACAAAGGCATCTTTTGTATTGGCCTTGATGGAGATGGACTTGTCCTGGGCCCCGTCTTTGCCGGCACTGTTGAAAGATACCTTCAGGGCGCCTTTCTGTCCGGGTTTGATGGGCTCCCTGGGCCATTCCGGTACGGTGCAGCCGCAACTGGCTTGTGCATCTGTGATGAGCAGGGGCGCGTCGCCGGTATTGGTGAATGTAAAATCGTAGGTTACTACTTCTCCCTCATGCACAGTGCCAAAATCGTGGGTTTCCTGGTCAAAGGTGATCACCGGGAACCCGTGCTGGCTGGAATCTGTAGCCGTGGCGGCCTGTTTTTCCGAAGCAGGCTGGCCCTGGTGGCAGGCGCCCAGCAGCAAGCCTGCGCCGAGCAAAAAAAGGGAGATGCGTTTCATACGGATGGACGAATTTGCCGTAAAAATAAAACTTCCGGGCAGGAAACCTATTTTTTGCGATCTGTTTTCTGGATAAGGTTTTGGTTCTCCAGTTCTTTCAGCACATTATCCAGGATACCGTTGATGAACTGGCCGCTTTGCGGTGTGCTGTAAGCCTTGGCCAGGTCAATGTATTCGTTGATGGTCACCTTGATAGGAATAGTAGGGAAGTAGAGGAACTCGCATACGCCCATTTCCATCAGCAGCATGTCCACGGTGGCGATACGTTCAGAGTCCCAGTTCTGCAGCTTGGGCTTGATCAGCTCCAGGCAGTATTCCTTTTTATCGATCACGGTGAGCAGCAGTTCTCTTGCGTAGTCCAGCTTTTCCTTGCTGATCAGCTGCAGGAAGTTGAACAGCTGCGGCTTGTTAAAGTAGTTGCCAATGAGCAGGTGCATCATGTCCGCATCATCATCCCAGCTGGTAAAGTTGTCTTCCATGTGCTGGAGGAAAGCTTCACTCTTGGCGAGGATGCTGCTGTAGATGAATTCCAGGATGTGCTTTTCGCTGCTGCGGGCACGGGTTTCATCGGCAATGTAAGTCTGGTAAGTATCGGTGGCTACCAGCTCGTTATAGAGCTTGCGCAGCAATTCATTGTCTGGCAGGTATTTCAGTTTCCATTGCTCCAGGTTGATCTGGAAGCCATTGTCTTGCAGGATCTGGTAGAGGAACTCGTTGCCGGCGATCTTGGTGTTTACATTCAGGTCGGCCTGGCTGGGCAGGTGCTTGTTGGAGCGGGCCTGCGCATCGGTTTCCGCGTATTGTGCCACGCGGATAATAGAATAGAGCAGGTAGGAAAAGATCTGTCGGGTTTGTTCCAGCTTATCGTTCAGCAAGCTGGTGGCGGTACCCGGCTTAATACTACTTTGCTCCATCGTGTCCAGGGCATAAAGCGTTTGCATCACTTTCACCCGGATGTTTCTTCTACTAATCATGAATTTTAAGAACTGGTATGAGGGCGCAAAAGTAGGCATTTCAAGCCACTCTGCCAAAGCCGTTGTATTAATAAAATACATATATGACAAAAGGTCACAGACGCGTCTGCCAGCTTTTAAGCCGCCATGGACGGGACGTAGCCGGGGACGGGCTGTGGGGATCTGCCGGGAGGCAGCTATGAGGGGCGAACCCCCGGGTTTGGCATACTTTTCGCCTTTGCCGGGTCAAAACCATATCACATGAAAAAGATCTCCCTACTCCTGATCCTGCCGGCCATTTTGATCTTCGCTGCCTGTAAGAAGGACAACAAAAGTGGCACCGCGGCTGTAACCATGCGCCTTACAGACGCACCGGCGGCTTATGACCATGTTTTTATTGACATCCAACGGGTGGAAGTGACCATGGAAGGAAGTAGCACCACTACGATAACCCCGGTGCACCCCGGTGTCTATGACCTGCTGAGCCTGAAAAACGGGCTGGATACCCTGCTGGCGCAAACTACGCTGCCGGCAGCTACCATCGGCCAGATCCGCCTGGTATTGGGATCTAACAACTCCCTTGTGGTCAATGGCACCAGCTACCCGCTCAATACACCGTCTGCCCAGGAAAGTGGCCTGAAGCTGAACTTTCATCAAAGCCTGAGCGCTGACAGTGCCTACACCATCTGGATCGACTTTGACGCTGCCAAATCCATCGTGCAGACAGGCAATGGCGGTTACAAATTAAAACCGGTGATCAGGGCTTACAGCGCCATCACCAACGGGCAGATCAAAGGCTATGTACTGCCACTGGCCGCAGGTGCCATTGTATACGCAGCCGCGGGTACCGATACCCTGTCTGCAATACCTAATACCACAGACGGCTTCTTTAGAATAAGCGGCCTTGCTACCGGTACTTACAAGGTATGGATCACACCGGCAATGGGAACCGGCCTGCAACCTTACACTAACGCGAATGTATCCGTTAGCTACGGTATCCAGACAGACCTTGGTACTATCACCCTCCTCCCGTAAGCATGTTTTTAAAGCCGGTGCAGCCCACCGGAACACAATTGACCGAACAAATTTTTTTAAGCCGCGGCAAGCCATTGCCGCGGCTTAATCATTTCTTAATATAAACCTCTCAGCTACTTTTTCCAATTTTGCTGTTACAGGCCGCTGCCGGCACTCCCACTTCCATTTTTGCTTACTCCTTTTTTTAACGGAACTGTATCACAAATCCGCCGTCATGGACATTATTGGATTGAAGTTGGGCTATGAAGGGATTTTTGAGGAGGTGTACCATGCCTTTCACGAAAGGCTGTACGCATATTTCCTCAAGCATACCCGTTCGCCCGAACTTTCCGCTGAGCTGGTGCAGCAGGTCTTTATCCGCCTGTGGCAGCACCGGGCCCGCCTGTCCGAAACGCATACCCTGTCCGAGCAGCTGTTCCGCATTGCAAAGACCACCTTCATTGACATGCTGCGCAAGGAAAAATACCAGCGACAGCTAATGGATGCCTATGCCCAAACCCTGGATACCCCTGCCTCCACACCGGGCCACCATGCGGATATAGAAAAACAACTACACCGGGAAATGGATAAAATGCCCCCCGTGCGCAAAAAAGTTTTCTGGCTCAGCCGCGTGGAAGGCCTCTCCCACAAAGAGATCTCCGAACAGCTTTCCATTGCCCCCAAAACCGTAGAAGCCCACATCAGCAAGGCTTTGAAGCAACTGCGCAAAGCCCTGGTGTCAGCACTGGTTTAAATGCGTGCTGCCATTCACCGTCCCCTATTTAAACAAATTGTTAACACTAAGGGATCGGCTGTGCGCAAACGTAGTGTTGGTATATGCTATCAAAAGAGCTTTACCAGCGTTTTTTACAGGGCCAGTGCAGCGCCGCCGAAGAAGCGGAAGTGCTGGCATATTTCCGGCAGCACCCGGAAGCCTGGAAAGAACAGCTGCAGCATGATGATTTTCAACAATTCCGGCCCGATGCCCGCCTGCACCCGGCCCATTCAGCCAATATGTTCAAAGCCATCCGCACCCGCATTGTACAGCAGGATGGCGTGCACCGCATGCGGGTGCGCATCTTCACCGCCGCAGCCGCGCTGCTGGCCGGCGTGGCAGGCATTGCCTTCCTTTGGAAATTTGAAGCACAACGCCAGCATGCACCGGCCCCGCTGGTGGCCATGGCTGCCACGGTAATGGATACCCTGCGCAATAACAGCAACCACTCCCAACGCTATGTGCTGGAAGATGGCAGCAGCATTGTGCTGTACCGCTACAGCCAGATCTCCTACCGGAAAGGATTTGAGACCAATGCCCGTAATATCTATTTAAAAGGGGGCGGTCGCTTCTCCGTGGCTAAAGACCAGCGGCGGCCATTTACCGTATACACGTCCACGTTAGCCACCACAGCCCTGGGCACTGTATTCACCGTACAGGAAAATGCACCGAGGCAAATACACATAAAACTCATCAGCGGCAAGATCGTGGTGAAGAGCACCGGTGGCGTGGCCTTTGCCCCCATGTACCTGGAACCGGGTGAAACCCTGGCCTGGAACGAGGGCATGCATCTGCCCGAAAAGCGCCATGAGACGGTGCTGCCGCCCATGCCAGGCAGCGAGGAACGCCTGGTGGCCGATGGGCAAACCCTGGCATTCAACCATGTGCCTTTGCAGAAAGTACTGCAGGTACTGGGTGAACAGTATGATGCAGACATACAATATGATGCACACCATTTGAAAAAAGTATACGTCACCGCAACGTTCAGCCGGCAGGATTCATTGGTCAATATCCTGCAAACTATTGCTACGCTGAATAATGCCAGCGTGCAGGGCGACAACGGGCGCCATTACCAGTTAAAGAAGTAGAACCAACATCATTACCCGCTGAAAACGGCTGCTGCAGCGGCCCGGGAAGCTATTGCCTAAAAAAAATTGTATGAACAAAAACACACAACACATGTCTTTACGCATCCAGCATGCCTGCTGGTGTTTGCTGCTGCTCCTGCCAGTGATGGCCCGCGCACAGCAACGCCCCAGTGTGAGCGGCATTGTGCAGAATGATCAGAACGAAAGAATGATCGGCGTATCGGTAAAAGCCACCGATACCCGCACCGGCCGGATCAGCGCCCAGATGACCAATGAAAAGGGCCTGTTTACTTTCAACGACCTGGTGCCGGGCGATACTTACCAGTTTGCCTTTTCTTACGTGGGCTACAAGAACCAGGTGCTGGATGGTTATCTCATTAAAAAAGACGAGACCATTAACCTCGTGGTGCACCTTAAAATTAAAGACGATGCGCTGGCCCAGGTAGTAGTGGTAGGGTATGGCACGCAGAAGAAATCCAACGTGACCGGCGCCATCTCACAGGTGGGCTCTGAAGTGTTTGAAAACCGCCCGGTGACGAACATTGCGCAGGCTCTGCAAGGCGCCCTGCCCAACGTGAACGTGACCTTTGGCGATGGCCAGATAGGCCGCGGCGGCACCTTCAACATCCGCGGGTTTACTTCCCTGAACGGGGGCGGCCCGCTGGTGCTGATCGATGGTACGCCTGGTGATATTAACCTCATCAACCCTGAAGACGTAGAAAGTGTAACGGCCCTGAAAGACGCTGCCAGTGCAGCTATTTACGGCGCCCGCGCCGCCTTTGGCGTGCTGCTGGTCACCACCCGCCATGGCCGCAAAGACCACCTGCAGGTGCGCTATACGAACAACTTTGGCTGGGGCCAGCCCACCCGCCTGCCACACGTGATCAAAGACCCGCTGGCAGCGGCCCAGCTGCAAAACCAGGCCTACCGCGACTATGCAGGCAGCGATGCAGCCGGCATGGCAGACGTAATTGCTTACCTGCAGAAAAGAAAAGCAGATCCTTCCCTGCCGGAACTGGGCGTAGATGCTTCGGGCAACTTTATCCGCGGTGCCAACACGGACTGGTACAGCGCGTTTTACAACAACCGCCAGCCTTTCCAGAAGCACTACGTAAGCATTTCCGGTGGCAAGGATAAAACAGAATATTTTTTGTCGCTCGGCTACCTGAACCAGGATGGTTCTTTCAAAGCAGCTACAGACAATTACAAGCGCTACAACCTGCAGTTTAAACTGAACCAGGAAGTGACCAAATGGTTTAGCTTCAATAATAACACGGAACTGATCCAGGGCGTGTATGATGCACCCAATAAATTCCTGAACACCGCGGGCAATAACCTGTACCGCTACCTGTCATTATTTGCCAACCCTTACGAAGCCATTCATACACCGGATGGTAATTATACCCAGGCCGGCGCACTGACCTTTGGCGCGCTGGAAAAAGGCGGCCGCTCCCTGGAAAAGGACCAGGTGCTGAAAAACACGCTGGGCTTTCATACCCAGTTCCTCAACAACAGTTTGCACGTGAATGGAGACTACTCCGTGTTTGTATCGCAGGACCGTGGCCAGCTCCAGGGCATTCCCATCCAGTATGAGACCCGGCCGGGTACCGTGGTGACCTATTCCAATCCCGACTTTTACCGCACGGCCTTCCTGGAAAACTTTGACCAGAATGCAAACCTGTATGCGGACTACGAAAAGCGTTTTGGAAACGGCCACCATTTCAAGGCACTGGTAGGGATGAACCAGGAATGGAACACCTTCAATGCAGATACGGCCATGCGTAAAACCAACGTAACGGCCAATGAAGGCTCCCTCAACCTCACCACCGGCGTAGCCACCGTGAGTGATCAGAAAAGCAAATGGGTAACGAGGGGTTTGTTTTACCGCCTGGACTACGACTTCAAAGACCGCTACCTGCTGGAGTTTAACGGCCGTGAAGACGCCACCAGCCGCTTTGCGGAAAACCACCGCCGCGGCTTCTTTCCCTCTGCTTCCGCGGGGTGGGTAGTATCAAAAGAAAACTTCTTCAAACCGGTGGAAAAGATCATCAACTCCCTGAAGCTGCGTGCCTCTTACGGCTCCCTGGGTAACCAGCTGGTGAGTGATTATGCCTACATCAATGCTATGAAAGTAGGACAGGTAACAGATATCCTCGATGGCGCACAGCCCACCGCTATTTACGCACCCAATCTTACGCCATATAACCTTACCTGGGAAACCGCTACCACCACGGATTTCGGGGCGGACATCGCCCTGCTGGACAGCCGCCTGCACGTGGGTTACGACTGGTACGACCGTAAGACCACTAAAATGCTGACCAAAGGCAGGACACTGCCCGCCGTGCTGGGTACTACCGCTCCCCAGCAGAACGCTGCGGACCTGGATACCCGGGGCTGGGAACTGTCAGTGAAATGGGATGATCAGTTCCAGCTGGCCGGCAAACCCTTCAGCTACGGGGCTTCCGTGGTATTGTCAGACAGCCGTTCTTTCATTACCCGCTATGATAATCCTTCCAAACTGCTCAGCGATTATTACGTAGGGATGCAACTGGGCGAGATCTGGGGCTACACCACAGATGGTTTTTTCCAGAGCGATGATGAGTACAAAGGACATGCAGACCAGCGCAAAGTGCAGAGCACTTCTTACAGCCTCAATGGCCACCCCCTGGCCGGCGACCTGAAATTCAGGGACGTTAATGGCGATGGCGTGATCTACTCCGGTACCAACACGGTAGGCGATCCCGGCGACAAGCGCATTATCGGTAACTCCATGCCGCATTATGCTTACGGTGTGGACCTGAACTTCAACTGGAATGGCATTGGCCTCAATACTTTCTTCCAGGGCATTGGCAAGCGTGACTTCTGGCCTGGTGCGGAAAGCGGCATTTTCTGGGGCTTTTATAACCGCTGGAACCAGCCGGTGTATGATCATATTTACAACAACTACTGGACACCTACGCACACGGATGCGTACTTTCCCCGCCCGCGTGCTTATGATGCACTTAGCGACACGCGCCAGCTGGGTGTGGTGCAGACCCGCTACCTGCAAAACGCAGCTTACCTGCGCCTGAAGAACGTGACGCTGAGCTACACGCTGCCGGTACACTGGACAGAATCCATCAAAATGAGCAACGCCCGCATTTTCTTCTCCGGTCAGAACCTGTTTGAGTGGACGAAGCTCAGTAAGGCATTTGACCCCGAAGGAACCGGCGATGAAGTGGATGGCGTAGCCTCCAACCCCGCTGTGAATGGCAACGGTTTCGTGTACCCCATTCAACGTACTTACACATTTGGCCTGGAAGTAAACTTTTAAAACATGAGAAAGCATTCATCATACATCACCGCACTTTCCCTGGCAGCGCTGCTGCTGGGTGGTTGCAGCAAAGACATGCTGGACCAGCGTCCGCAAAGCAGCATTTCCCCGCAGGACTTCTTTAACAATGAGCAGGACCTGCAAACGTATACCAACGGTTTTTATTCCATGCTGCCCGGCACGGAGATCTATTCTGATGACCAGACCAGCGACAACGTGGAGCCTTCCACTACCAGTACGGTGGTGGCCGGCCGCACCATCGTGCCCAGTGACGCCGCCAGCGCCGGCTGGACCTGGGGCGACCTGCGCAACGTGAACTATTTCCTGGCCAATTACAACAAGCCGGTGATCCCCCAGGAAGCGCGCGACCACTACGCCGGCATCGCCCGCTTCTTCCGCGCCATGTTCTATTTCAACAAAGTGAAACGCTTTGGTGATGTGCCCTGGTACGCTAAGCCGCTTACCGATACCAGCTCGGAACTGTATAAAGGGCAAGACCCGCGCACGCTGGTGGTGGACTCCATCCTTGCAGACCTGGACTTTGCCACGGCGCACATCCGCACAGGCAAGAACGTGTCGCGTGTAACGCGCTGGGCGGCCTTTGCACTCAAATCACGGGTGTGCCTGTTTGAAGGTACTTACCGCAAATACCATGATGAACTGAAGCTGCAAAGCACTGCTACCCAACTGCTGCAAATGGCGGCAGATGCGGCCGACTCCGTGATGGTAAGCGGCCAGTATAAACTGTACACCACCGGCAAGCCGAATGTGGATTACCTGAACCTCTTTGCAGCCGATGCGGCCAATACCGACGAATACATCCTGGCCCGCGTGTACGACCGCTCACTGAATAAAACACATGCGGCCAACGGCGTATTTACCACCGCTACACTGGGTGCGCCCGGCATCACCAAAGCTATGATGGACAGCTACCTGATGGCAGATGGTACGCCCTTTTCCCAGCAGCCCGGCTTCCCCGCCATCCAGTTTGTGAACGAAGTGAAAAACCGCGATCCGCGCCTGGCCCAGACCATCCGCACACCTGGCTATACCCGCAGTAATGCCACGGCAAAGCTGCTGCCGGATTATACCAACGCACTTACCGGCTACCAGTGCATCAAATTTGTGACCGGTACCGACCAGGATGGTTATAACACCAATGCAAACGATCTGCCGGTGATCCGCTACGCGGAAGTGCTGCTCAACTATGCAGAGGCCAAAGCCGAACTGGGTACCTGCACACAAACAGACATTACGCAAAGCATTAACCTGCTGCGTACCCGCGTGGCCATGCCAGGTATGGACATTGCCAACTTGCCCACAGACACCGTGCTCCAACATCAATATCCGAACGTGACGGATAAACTGATCCTGGAGATCCGCCGGGAACGCCGGGTGGAACTGAACATGGAAGGCTTCCGCTATGCAGACCTCATGCGCTGGAAACAAGGCGCGCTGCTGGCCAAAACCTTCCTGGGCGCTTACTTCCCGAATAAAGGCTACTTTGACCTGGATGGTGATGGTACCGATGATATTGCCGTGCTGGACGAGCTGCCGGCTACACAGGTGAAGACCATCCAGTACTACAAGCTGCTGCCGGACCGCTCCCTGAGCAACGGCGCTGCCGGCAACCTGGTGGTACACCCGAACGATACCAAGACCTTTGATGAAACCAAGAGTTATGTGTTCCCGCTGCCCGTTACGGAGCTGCTGCTGAACAAGAACCTGCATCAGAATCCAAACTGGAAATAGATATTTGAAACGGGGCCCTGCTTACATCGTTAACGGGGGACCATGCTTAAATAATTAAAACGGGACCATGCTTAAATCCATTTTTGCTTTTGCCGCGGCGCTGTGTATGAGTATGGCCGCGGCCGCGCAGGACACGGCTTTTCGCTTTGTGATGTTGTCTGATACCCACATTGGCAACGAGACCGGTGCGGAAGACCTGGAACGCAGTATCCGCGATATCAATGCACAACCCGGTATTGCTTTTGTAATGATCAGTGGTGACATTACGGAGTTTGGCGCAGACAAAGAGATCATGCTGGCCAAAAGTATTTTTGATCAATTGAAGGTGCCCTGGTATATCATTCCGGGAAACCACGACAGTAATTGGTCGGAGAGTGGCTGCAACACGTTTAAGAAAGTTTTCGGGAGCGAAACGTTTGCTATGGAATACCACGGCATCCTGTTCCTGGGCACCGGCTGTGGCCCCAGCATGCGCATGGGACCAGGGCAGATCCCCCGCGAGCATATTGTGTGGCTGGACCAGCAGCTGAAAGCGCACCCCGATAAAAATCAGCCCATCATTTTTGTAAACCACTACCCGCAGGATAGCACACTGAATAACTGGTATGAAACGCTGGACCGCTTCCGCGGCCGTAACCTCAAAGCCGTGATCTGCGGCCATGGGCATGCCAATCACCACCTGGACTTTGAAGGCGCGCCCGGCATCATGTGCCGCTCTAACCTGCGCGCCGGCAAGGCGGTGGGCGGGTACAACATTGTATCTGTAATGGGTGATTCCCTCATCTTCAATGAACGCACGCCGGAAGTGGGCACCCTGCCCGCCTGGAACCGGGTGGGCATTGCCCATACCAACTGGCTGCAACACCCGCCCAGGCCGGATTACCACCTGAACGACACCTTCCGGAATGTGCAGGAAAAATGGCTGGTACAGGAAGATGGAGACCTGGGCGGAGGCGTTACCCTGGCCGGCAACCAGGTGCTATATGCCAATACCAATGGCTATGTTAAAAGTGTATCCCTGGAAAGCGGGAAGCCGCGCTGGGAGTACAAAACAGGCGGGAAGATCTATGCTACCCCACTGGTAACCGGCAGCCACGTGATAGTGCCGGGCACGGACCAGGACATTTATTCCTTTAATGCCGCCAATGGCAGGGTGCAATGGCATTTCACCACCGGCAAGGCCATTGTGAGCAGCGCTGCCCAATCGGGCGATCTGTCGATCGTGGCCGGTTCCGATGGTCACTGCCGTGCCCTGGAAACGGCCACGGGTAAGCTGCGCTGGGATTTTGACAGCGTACGGGGTTTCGTGGAAATGAAGCCGCTGCTATACAATGGGTTGGTAATGTTTGGCAGCTGGGGCAATGACTTTTACGCCCTGGATGCTGCCACGGGCCAGCCCCGGTGGACGTGGAACAGTGGCGCCACTAACCGGATGTTTTCCCCTGCCAACTGTGCTCCCGTGGCCACCGGCGGCAAGGTATTCATCGTAGCGCCGGACCGTTATATGACCTGCCTGGATGCCGCTACCGGCACGCAATTATGGCGCTTAAAGGATACGGCAAACTGGGTGCGGGAATCCATGGGCCTTTCGGAAGATAGCAGCAAAGTATATGTGAAGACCATGCAGGGCAGGATCATGGCCATAGACACTCACGCCCCGGAACGCCGCATCCTGTGGACTTCCCCGGTGATGCTGGGTTACGAGATCTGCCCGTCTGCGCTCCGGGAGTACAAAGGCGTGCTGTATGTGCCCACACAGTCCGGCGTGGTGTACGCCCTCAGTGCAAAGGATGGAAGCCTGCGCTGGAAGCATAAGTTCTCCAACTGCGCGGTGAATAACATTGTCCCGGTAAATGAGCACCGGGTGCTGGCCGGGGCGGCCGATGGGAGGATCGTTTGCCTGGAAATTAAATAGCCGTAAATAATTTAGAATCGCAAATCGCAAGTAGCCCGCGGTATCTACCGTGGGCTTTTATTTATATATGCAGGAAAAGAAGATGTGAAAAGAGGGCTTTGCGCATTGCCCGATTGTTCTATATTGCAGCTCCGACATTCTGACTGACACGCCGGGCTGAAAAATTGGCAAGATGGCAGCCGGGCTGAGGGGTGAAAATAGACGGAACTGCAAATTTGACCCGAAAAATGGTCCATGGCGCGGAATGCGTCCATTGGCATAATTCGTGAGGACCCACTGACATCACATAAAAAATCTACGTTTTAAAATTCATACGAACTATGGCTAATTTAAGTATCAAACCATTGGCTGACCGGGTAATTGTGAAACCCGCAGCTGCTGAAGAGAAAACTGCTGGCGGCATCATCATCCCCGACACCGCTAAAGAAAAACCGCAGAAGGGTACCGTAGTGGCCGCCGGTCCCGGTAAAAAAGATGAACCGGTTACCGTAAAAGTTGGCGATACCGTACTCTATGGCAAATATGCCGGTACTGAGATCAGCGTGGAAGGTCAGGATCTGCTGATCATGCGCGAATCCGACATCCTGGCTATCGTGTAAAGCTGTTTTGTACTTGAACCAGATCGTTAAACCTTAAATGGAAAACAACAATTATTATGGCAAAGCAATTATATTTTAATGTTGAAGCCCGCAACAAAATGAAAAAGGGTGTTGATACCCTGGCAAACGCGGTAAAAGTAACCCTCGGTCCCAAAGGCCGTAACGTGGTAATTGAAAAGAAATTTGGCGCTCCTTCCGTAACCAAGGATGGTGTGAGCGTTGCCAAAGAAATTGAACTGGAAGACGCCATTGAGAACATGGGCGCCCAGATGGTAAAAGAAGTAGCTTCCAAAACCGCTGATATTGCCGGTGATGGTACTACCACCGCTACCGTACTGGCCCAGTCTATCATCGGTGAAGGCCTGAAGAACGTGGCTGCCGGTGCAAACCCGATGGACCTGAAACGTGGTATCGACAAAGCGGTAAAAGCCGTTGTTGAAAACCTGAAAGCACAGTCTAAGGAAGTAGGTAGCGACCACCAGAAAATTGAGCAGGTGGCTACTATCTCCGCCAATAACGATTCTGCCATCGGTAAACTGATCGCAGAAGCCATGCAGAAAGTGACCAAGGACGGCGTTATCACCGTGGAAGAAGCAAAAGGCACCGACACTACCGTAGAAGTAGTAGAAGGTATGCAGTTTGACCGTGGTTACCTCTCCGCTTACTTCATCACTAACAGTGAGAAGATGCAGGCAGAACTGCAGAACCCCTACATCCTGATCTACGACAAGAAGATCAGCACCATGAAGGACATCCTGCACATCCTGGAAAAAGTGGCACAGCAGGGCGCACCCCTGGTGATCATCTCTGAAGACCTGGATGGTGAAGCACTGGCTACCCTGGTGGTGAACAAACTGCGCGGTACCCTGAAAGTGGCTGCTGTAAAGGCTCCCGGCTTTGGCGACCGTCGTAAGGAAATGCTGCAGGACATCGCCGTACTGACTGGCGGTATCGTGATCAGCGAAGAACAAGGTTACAAGCTGGAAAATGCAGACCTCACTTACCTGGGTAAAGCAGAATCCATCTCTATCGATAAAGACAACACCACGATCGTAGGTGGCCGCGGCGAGAAGGAAAATATCACTGCCCGCATCAGCCAGATCAAATCCCAGATCGAGGTAACTACTTCCGACTACGACCGCGAAAAGCTGCAGGAACGCCTGGCTAAGCTGAGTGGTGGTGTAGCCGTACTGTACGTAGGTGCAGCTACCGAAGTAGAAATGAAAGAAAAGAAAGACCGCGTAGACGACGCCCTGCACGCTACCCGCGCTGCAGTGGAAGAAGGTATCGTTCCGGGTGGTGGTGTTGCGTACATCCGCGCCATCGAAGCCCTGGGCAACCTGAAAGGTGATAACGAAGACGAAGATACCGGTGTTGCCATCGTTAAACGCGCCATCGAAGAGCCCCTGCGCCAGATCACGGAGAACAGCGGCATTGAAGGTTCCATCGTAGTACAGAAAGTGAAAGAAGGCAAAGCTGATTACGGCTTCAACGCCCGCACGGAAGTATACGAAAACCTGTTTGCTGCCGGTGTAATTGATCCGACCAAGGTAAGCCGCATCGCCCTGGAAAACGCTGCCTCCATTGCAGGTATGCTGCTGACCACCGAATGCGTGATCGCCGACAAACCCGAACCCAAATCCGCTGCTCCCGCAATGCCGGGCGGCCACGGTATGGGCATGGACTACTAATCTTTACCGGATTACAAATACGGAAAAATCCCGCCTGCACTTCGCAGGCGGGATTTTTTTTTGCCCACCCGGAGGCGGCCCTCTCCTCAAAAAGCCATCGCCTTTTCAATCAGGCGTTCCCCGGTTTCAACTTCCTCACTACCAGCGGTAACGTAAGCCCCTGCCCAATGATCGTAAACAGCACCACCACCGTAGCAATAAAAATGATCGCATCGCGCTGCGGGAAATTAGCCGGCAGGCCCAGTGCAATGGCCAGCGATACAATGCCCCGCATGCCAGACCAGCCTATCACAATGCTCTCCTGGAGGGTAAGCAATGCATCCCTGGAAATGCGTCCCTTGCGCGCGCGGAAAGCCCGCCAGAGATTGCCCCGCTGCCACTCCACGCGCACAATGCGCAGTACCAGCGCCGTAACCGTAATGAGGAATGCATAACCCACGAAAGGCCATACCTCGTGCGCATCAATGCGGCGTATCACCATCGGGAACTCCAGCCCTATCAAAATAAAAATCAGCCCGTTCAGCAGGTAAATAAGAATATCCCACACACTCTTGGATTGCACCTGCAATGCTTCCGGGAATACTTTTTTAGTGAAGCGGGAAATGCCCAGCCCCAGTACCACCACAGCGATCACACCGGATACATGCAGGTGCTCCGCAATGAGGTACGTAACAAAAGGCAACAGCAACAGGAAGCTGAAGACCGCCATGGTATTATCTTTCAGTCTTACCAGGAAAAATGATAGCAACTTGCCCATCAGCATGCCTACTAAAAAACCGCCACCCATGAGGATGAGGAATTGTATCAATGCTTGCCACAATACGAACGCTACGCCTGTAACTGCCGCCACGGCAAAACGGTAGGCCACCAGCGCAGATGCATCATTCACCAGGCTCTCGCCCTCCAGGATGGTAGCGGTGGTATGGGAAAGGCCCAATCCTTTGGTAATGCTGATGGCCGCCACCGCATCGGTAGCTGCCAGGATGGAGCCCAGCACAAAGGCCAGGGGCCAGGTGAAGCCCGGGATCACATAACGCGCGATCACCGCAATGGCGCACGTGGTCAGGAACACCAGGCCTATGGCCAATGTGCCGATGGTGTTGAGATTGGTCCGGAATGTTTTAAATGAAATATTGAACGCCGCATCATACAGCAGCGGGGGCAAAAAGATGAGCATCACTACTTCAGGGCTGATCTCGATCTCCGGCATGCCCGGCAGGAAGCCCATGGCAATGCCCACAGCTACCATCAGTACGGGATAGGGGAGACGGATCTTGTCAGATACGGCCGAGAGCACGACCATGATGGCCAGGATAAAAATGATGATGCTATAATTCTCCAAAGGATCAGGGTTTTAAGACATGTACAATCGCATCTAAAATAAGATAAAAAAATTACCACCCCGGGATACCACCGGCAGTTCCAGGCAATTTTCACGGGCAAGTTCTTATACGCGCCGGCCGGGGCACATTTGATAAAAAGCAGTAACTTTCCACCGCCTGTACCGTTATAGAACTGTATGAAACGAATATTACACCTCCTCATAGCTGTTTTTGCCCTTGCCTGCATGCTTTCCGCGTGTAAAAAGGACACCAGCAGCACGAGATCGGCGGCGGACCTCGCTGCCCCGGGCGATTCCAGCATCCTGCGTTACCTGGCCACCAATAATATCACTGCCAATTACGATCCCTCCGGCCTGTATTACCGCATCCTCAATCCCGGGGATGGCCAGCACTTCATCACCCTCACAGATACGCCTTACGTAATTTATACCCGCCGCCTCATTACCGGCATCATGGTAGAATCGTCCAAAGGCCAGGTGACCAACTTTGACGGGCGCGCCCTGAAAGACCACATCCCCGGCTGGCAGATCGGTTTACAAAAGATCTCCAAGGGAGGCAGCATTGAGCTGTACATCCCGCCCTCACTGGGTTTTGGCTCACAGGCCGTTTATAATGGAAGCGTGTTGATCATACCGCCCAACTCGGTACAGATCTGCCAGGTGGATCTCGTGGATTTTCATTAAATGCCCTTATCTTGCACCACAACATTCTAAACCAACCATCGTGGCGCACGAAGCAATTTCGGTATTCGATATTTTCAAGATAGGCGTGGGCCCATCCAGCTCACACACCCTTGGCCCCTGGCGGGCCGCCCTGCGTTTTTTACAATCCCTTGCTGATAAACAACAACTTGACCAGGTGACCCAGGTGCGCGTGCTGCTGTATGGCTCCCTGGCCAAGACCGGCGTAGGCCACGGTACAGACATTGCCGTACAACTGGGCCTCTGCGGCGATGACCCGGTAACGTTTGACGTAAACCAGATCACACCCAAGATCCGCGACATGCAGCAACACCAAAAAATGCTGCTGGCCGGCCGGTATGAGATCGGCTTTGATCCCGCTGCAGACGTGGTATTCCTCATGGAAGAATCACTGCCTTTTCACCCCAATGCGCTCACATTCCTGGTAACACTGCAAAATGGCGATCAACGGGCCTCCACCTACTATTCCATAGGCGGTGGTTTTGTAGTGCAGGAAGGGGAGGAGAAAAGCGCCAGTGAAAGCGTGGACCTGCCTTTCCCGGTAGACACGGCCCGCCAGTTGCTGCAGTGGTGCATTAAAACGGGCTTCAGCATTTCCGAACTGGTCATGGAAAATGAAAACGCCTGGCGGCCGGAAAGTGAGACCCGCGCCGGGGTGTGGAAGATCTGGACGGTGATGAAGGAATGCATTTACCGCGGGGTGCATACCACCGGAGAGCTGCCGGGTGGCCTGAAAGTGGCCCGGCGTGCAGCTGCGCTCAATAGGAGACTGTTGCAGGGCCGCACCTACCATGACTTTGACAGCTGGTTGCACGCCATCCGCGCAGGGGGTAACCATTTCGGCTATACGCTGGACTGGGTGAGCTGTTTTGCCCTGGCGGTGAATGAAGAAAATGCTTCGTTTGGCCGCGTGGTAACTGCGCCCACCAATGGCGCCGCCGGTGTAATACCCGCGGTACTGGCCTACTTCATCACATTCTGTGACGGGCATTCCGAAGAAAAGATCCTGCAGTTTATCCTCACTGCTTCCGAGATCGGCAGCATCTTCAAAAAACGTTCTACCATCTCCGCCGCCATGGGTGGCTGCCAGGCGGAGATCGGGGTGTCTTCTGCCATGGCCGCAGCGGCCCTCACCGAGGTAAGCGGGGGCTCCCAGCGCCAGGTGCTCATGGCCGCGGAAATAGCCATGGAGCATCACCTGGGCCTTACCTGCGATCCCATAGGCGGCCTGGTACAGGTGCCCTGCATTGAGCGCAATACCATGGGCGCCATCAAGGCCATTACCGCCTCCCAACTGGCGCTCCAGAGCAACCCAGACCTGGCCAAGGTATCGCTGGATGCCGTGGTGAAAACCATGTGGGAAACCGCCCTGGACATGAACTCCAAGTACAAGGAAACGTCCGACGGGGGCCTGGCTGTGAACATTCCTATCAGCCTGCCGGAATGTTAGCGGCGCACATTGTTTGTTAACCCCTACCGCTTGTCCGCCCCAACTGAAATCATTAGTTTTAGCTCCACATCATTAAACATCATCCTTTCACCCAGGTCTATTGCAGTGTCACGCTTACAACTTGATCCCTTGAAATATTTTTGCTTATTGCTTTGCTGCCTTTGTACCGGTACTGCCATGGCGCAGCAGTTTGGAGGCAACCCGCCTTCCCTGAAGTGGCAGCAGATCAACACGGACACGGCCCGCATCATTTTTCCCCGGGGAATGTCCGCCACCGGCCAGCGCGTGGCAGACCTGGTACACTACATCAACCAGCATGAGCGTACATCTATTGGCAGCCAGGAACGCAAGGTGAACATGGTGCTGCAAAACCAGACCCTGATCTCCAATGCCTACGTGCAACTGGGCCCCTTCCGCTCCGAGTTTTACCTCACTCCTCCGCCCACTACCGAAATTGGCTCCGCCTACTGGCCAGATCAGCTCTCCGTGCATGAGTACCGGCATGTGCTGCAAAACATGAACTTCCGCCAGGGCATCTCCAAATGGTTTTACTACCTGGGCGGTGACCTGGGACAGGCCGGCGCCACGAACCTGGCAGTGCCCAACTGGTTCTGGGAAGGAGACGCGGTAACCATGGAAACAGCCCTGGGCGCACAGGGCCGCGGGCGCCTGCCAGGCTTCTTTGACGGGGTACGCGCCCTGTCACTCGACCAGCAGCACTACCGCTACATGAAACTGCGCAACGGCTCTTACAAAGACTTCATCCCGGATCATTATCCCATGGGGTATATGCTGTCGTACTTTGGGCGGGAGCATTACGGGCAAACGTTCTGGAAGGATGTAACCTCCGATGCCGTGCGGTACCGGGGTATTTTCTATCCCCTGTCAAACAGCCTGCAAAAGCGCACCGGCATGCGCATTGCCGCTTTTTACGATACCACCCGCAGGGAATTTGAAAGTTACTGGCGGGCAGATTCCCTGCGCATGCCCATCAGCACTGCCACGCAGGTGTCGCCGGAAAGTAATACAGTGACCAGCTATTCCTACGTATACAATGATGGTCCCGGTGCCTGGGTGTACCTGAAAAGCAGTTATAAAAAAATACCTGCCTTTTATCGCCGTAACGCCGCAGGGGAGGAGCACCTGGTCCTGCGCCCCGGCAGTAACTTCGATGATTTTTTCAGTTATCGCAATGGACGCCTGGTATGGACCGAATCGCGCTTTGATATGCGCTGGAACAATAAGCAATATTCCATTGTGCGCCTGGCCGATACGCTGGGCCATGTGCGCACCATTACCCACCGCAGCAAGTATTTCAGCCCGGACATCACGGCAGATGGCAAACGTGTCATCGTAGCAGAAAGCGCCGCGGATATGCAATACAGCCTGCAACTGCTGGATGTGGAAACCGGCCATGTACTGCAAACACTGCCCAACCCGCAGCATTGGTTTTACAGCTACCCGAAGTTCAGCGCTGATGAACAGTCTGTGATTGCCGGCGTGCGCAATGCACAATCGCATATGGCACTCATCCGGCAGTGGCTGCAGGACGGTCGCATAGATACGTTGATACCTTTTGGGTTGAATACTGTTGGCATTCCTACGGTTACGAAAGACGCCGTGTACTTCACCAGCAGTTACGCCAGCGTAGATAACGTATACGCCTATACGTTTGCTGATGGACAGATACATCAATATACTTCCCGCCCCAACGGGGTGAAGCAGGTAGCCATTGATGCGGAGGACAACCGCATGGTGTTCACCGAATTCCGCGCAGCGGGATACACACTGTATGCCGCGCCCCTGGCACCTTACAGCCAGCAGGCACTGGACTTTGGCAAAGACGCCCGCGGCGCCTGGCTGCATCCTGATTTTAAAGAAGGCGGCAGCATTACGGACAGGTTACCTGCGCGCGCATTCCCGGAAAAGAAATACCCGCTGTTATCGCATCCATTCAATTTCCATAGCTGGGTGCCTACTTTCAATGACCCGGATTACACGTACAGCCTGCTGGGCAATAATATCCTGAACACCACGGAGACCAATGTGGGCTATGCCTACAACCGGGATGAAGGTTATTCCCAGGTGAATGCCGGTTTTACTTTCAGCGGCTGGTTTCCCTACCTGCAGGTGAGCACTGCCTACACCACTAACCGGAATGTGTACCTGCGCCAGGGCCATATTTCGTGGAATGAATGGTCCGGCCTCTTAGGGCTGGCCGTGCCTTTCAATTTCTCCTCCGGCCTGTATGGCCGCTACCTGTCTGTAAGCAGTAACTACAACTTCGTGGAGCGCACCACCATGAAGAAGTCTACCCGCCAGCTGGCAGCCGTATCCAAAGATGTGCAGTACGTTTATAGCAGCCTTAGCTTTGTGAACCAGCGCAACAAATCCGTGCAGCAGCTCTTCACTCATTTTGGGCAAAGCCTGGCCGTGCAGTACGCACACTCCGCCACCCGTGCCGAGGCCTGGCAGCTGAACACGCGGCTGGACCTGTATTTGCCGGGCTTCTTCAATAACCACAGCATTGTGTTACAGGGTGCTTTCCAGATGCGGGATACCTTCCAGAACTATTTGTATACGGACCATTTTGTATATGCGAGGGGCTACAACACCCCCGCCTATACGAAAATCTACAAGCTGGGCGCCAACTATCATTTCCCCATCGCTTACCCGGACTGGGGCTTTGCGCAGCTGCTTTACATCCTCCGCATACGGGGCAATGTGTTCTATGATTACAGCATGGCTTACGAAGACAAGCTGCCTGCCACCCGTACCCGCTATTCCTCCGCAGGCGGGGAGCTGTACCTGGATACCAAGCTGGCCAACGAGCTGCCCTTCTCCTTTGGCGTCCGCTTCAGCCACCTGCTGGACCCTGATCCGCAAGACAATGCAAAGAACCGGTTTGAAGTGATCATACCACTGCAACAACTCTTCAACTACTAGTCATAAAAAAAGTCCTGCCAGGTAGCGCAGGACTTTTTTATATCGTTTACCGTGTTACAAAATGCAGGTCCGGTACCTGGTAATACTTGTCTGGCGGGTATTTCACCACAATGTTGCTGAAGAAAAGCTCATCGCCGCGCTGCAGGGATTCCTTCAGTTTATTGACCCAGAGCGGGGAGAGGTGGGCAGTGTTCTTAAAATTATCGCCAAGGTATTCTGTGTAGGTGGATGGCTTGTTGGTAGAGTCGTTGATGTAAGGTGTTTTTTGTTCGTAGGTAAATTCAAAAGACACTACTTCGTACTTGTTATTCTTCTGGTCCCGCACCACCAGGTTCTGGTCCAGGTTCTTTAAGATCTCCGGGCGGGGGATGGAATCACTGAGATAAATGCCCCAGGTGCTGCGGAAGCGCAGGTCTGTTTTCTTTGCCAGGGGAGCGGTGCTGCTGGTTTTGGCCACAGCAGCGGCTTTGGCAGCGGGTTTGCCGGTGGAGATCTTTTGCTGGGCCGTAGTGGCAACGCTGATCATGCAAAGCATTACAGCAGGTAACCATATTTTTAGCATGCGGGCGGTTTTCAGGTAAAGGAAAGGGAAAGACTTTGCAGCTTTCCCTCTCTCAGAACGTTATTGTAAGCGTAAAATTATAATGCTTTCAAACTTTCCTCGATGGCCTTGATCTTGGCCTGTGCGTCTTCCTTCTTCTGGCGTTCCAGGGCAATGATCTCCGGCTTGGCGTTCTGCACAAAGCGCTCGTTGGAGAGCTTCTTGTCTACAGATGCCAGGAAGCCTTGCAGGTACACCAGGTCCTTTTCCAGTTGTTCCTTTTGCGCAGCGGGGTCCATGGCCTGTTCTGTTTCCAGGTAGAACTTGTCTTTCTGGATCACCAGGGCAATAGAGCCGGGCACAGAGGCATTGGCAAAGTGGATATCCGTAGCATTCACCTGCTTGGCCAGGATGGATTTGATGGGCGCAAAAGCCGCTTCGTTGCTGGTTTCTATATGCAGAACGATGGTGTCTTTTGGCTTGATGGTGTGCTTGTTGCGGGCATCGCGGATGGCGGTGATCACTTCCTTGGCCAGGTCGCCGGAAGCCAGCAAAGCAGCGTCTGTGGCGGGTGCAGTGGCAAACTGTTTGATGATCAGGTCATCGCCGGCGGTTCTTTCGGCCAGGTGATGATAGATATCTTCCGTTACAAACGGCATGAAGGGGTGCAGCAGTTGCATCAGTTCTTCAAAGAAGCGGATGGTCTGTGCATGCACAGCTGCATCAATAGGTTGTTCAAAGCCAGGCTTGATCCATTCCAGGTACCAGGAGCAGAAGTCGTCCCAGACCAGGCTGTAGATGGTTTTCAGGGCTTCGCTCAGACGGAAGTCCTTGTACAGGCCTTCTACGCTGGCTTTGGCTTCCGCCAGGCGGTTGGCAAACCATTGTACTGCAAAGTTGTCCTTTACAGAAGCATTGGCGTCGCCCTCGCAACGGCCTTCCCACATTTTTACCAGCTTCAGCGCGTTCCAGATCTTGTTTGCAAAATTGCGCCCCTGCTCACAGCTGCTGTCATCAAACAGCAGGTCGTTGCCGGCGGGGGAGGAGATCATGATGCCAAAGCGCACCGCATCTGCACCAAACTGCTTGATGAGCTCCAGCAGGTCTGGCGAGTTGCCAAGCGATTTACTCATCTTGCGGCCCTGCTTATCGCGCACCATGCCGGTGAAGTATACATCACTGAAAGGCTTTACCTCCTTGTATTCCAGGCCGGCCATGATCATGCGGGCCACCCAGAAGAAGATAATATCCTGGCCGGTTACCAGCACAGAAGTAGGATAATAATAGTTGATGTCTGCGTTATCCGGCTCGGTAATGCCTTTGAACACCTGCACGGGCCACAACCAGGAAGAGAACCAGGTATCCAGGCAGTCTTCATCCTGCACGAGGTCTGCGGTGGTAAAGGCAAAAGACGGGTTCTTAGCCTGGAACTGTGCCAGGGCTTCTTCCGCACTGCTGGCCACTTCAAAAGTGCCGTCCGGTGCGTAGTAGGCCGGTATCTGCTGTCCCCACCACAGCTGGCGGGAGATACACCAGTCCTTCACATTCTCCATCCAGTATTTGTAGGTGGCCATGAAACGGTCGCCGGGGTGAATGCGTACTTCACCGCTGATTACCGCTTCCAGGGCGGGTTTGGCCATTTCAGCCATTTTCACGAACCACTGGGTGGAAATGCGGGGCTCTACCACGGCGTTGGTACGCTGTGACATACCGGTTTTGGAAGGATAGGTTTCTTCCTTTACCAGCAGGCCTTTCTCCTTCAGTTCTTCTACTATCTTTTTGCGGGCCACGAAGCGGTCCAGCCCCACGTAGATCTGTGCGGCAGGAGAGAGGGTGCCATCGTCGTTGAGCGTGTCGATGATCTCCAGGTTGTGTTTGAGGCCCAGGTTGTAGTCATTGATATCGTGGGCCGGCGTTACTTTCAGGCAGCCGGTACCAAATGCTTTGTCCACGTATTCATCAAAGATGATGGGAATGCGGCGGTTGATCAGGGGCACCAGGGCGTACCTGCCTTTCAGGTGCGTGTAGCGCTCATCGGTGGGATTAACGCAGATGGCGCTGTCGCCCATGATGGTCTCAGGGCGGCCGGTGGCGATGGTGATAAATTCATCGCTGCCTTCCAGCTGGTATTTCACGTGGAAGAGGCGGCCTTCTACTTCGCGGTATTCCACTTCCTCGTCGCTGAGGGCGGTTTTGGCGGCGGGGTCCCAGTTGATCATGCGTGCACCGCGGTAGATCAGGCCTTTCTGGTACAGGTCAATGAAGACCTTGATCACTGCCTTGTAGTAGTGATCGTCCATGGTAAAGGTAACGCGGTCCCAGTCGCAGCTACAGCCTAGTTTCTTGATCTGGCTGTAGATGATGCCACCGTATTTATCTTTCCATTCGTAAGCGTATTGTAAAAAGCTTTCGCGGGTGAGCTGCGATTTATCGATGCCTTTTTCCCGCTTCAGCATGTCCACCACCTTGGCTTCCGTGGCAATGGAGGCATGGTCGGAGCCAGGTACCCAGCAGGCATTGAAGCCGCTCATGCGGGCATGGCGCACCAGGATGTCCTGTACGGTTTCGTTCAGGGTGTGGCCCATATGCAGTACCCCGGTTACGTTTGGGGGCGGAATGACCACGGTAAATGGCTGACGATCATCCGGTTGTGAGCGGAAGTAGCCCTTATCCATCCAGTGCTGGTACCATTTCTCCTCTGCCGCGGCAGGCAGGTAATTTTTCGATAATTCCATTGCTATTAAAAATCTAAGTCTGCAAAAATAACGGACAATTGCCAAAGCCGGAAATCCATATCCCTCCGGGCACAGTTATCGCCCTATTTCCACCACCTGTCCAAAATTCATGGCCATCTGCTAAATGCAGGTTTTCAATCCGCCCAATGGTGCGCATCTTTACAGGGTTAACACAAGCGACAACCGCTTACCCGCTGGCAGTGAACCCATTACACACTACGCCCTGCGATACATTTCACAGGGTGTGCCGGTAACCACTGATCCTCCGCTATAATCCGCTGCCAGTAAGGATTACAGGAGCGTGCTTTATAAAGGACCAAATATTTTCTTAATCCATTTTTCAATAACATTCAGGCAAACAACAACACTCCACTTTCAAAACACCTTTATTGTATGAAACAACATTCATGGAGCCATTTCCGCTCCGTACTGATCGCCCTGTGCGTTATTATAACAGTAGTATCCTGTGGTAAAACCGGCCCTGATGGCCCCGCCGGCGCAAAAGGCGATAAGGGTGACAAGGGTGACAAGGGCGACAAGGGTGATACCGGGGCCAAAGGCGCTACCGGCACAGCCAATGTGATCTACTCCAAATGGATATACGCCACTAATTTCGTGGACTCCACGGTGGATGGTTCCCAGGTAAAAGTAGCGCATCTGTATGCCCCGGAGATCTCTGCAGATATCCTCAATAATGGGGCGGTGCTGGTGTATATGAATTTTGGTTCAGGCGTATTTGTATTGCCCTATACCAGCTATGCCGGTGGCAAAGCAAACACCATCGGTTTCAGTCCCGGTGTAAAGAAGATCATCATTACCCGCCTTACCTTCGATAACAGCAATTCCATTGGACTGAGCACTGCGATACAATACCGTTATGTCATTATCCCCGGTGGCGTGGCCGGCCGCCAGAAGGATGCATACGCAAACCTGGATTGGAGCAACTATGAGCAGGTACAGGCATTCTTTTCCATCCCGGACTAACACCGGATCTGCAACTTTCCCAGGCTTGTTGGCCGGTCCTGTGCCGGCTGCCATGCCTGGACTTATAAAGAACAATGGCCTGCTTTCGTGCAGGCCATTGGCGGTTAACGGGGTGGGCTATACGAAACCGGCGCAATTTCTGCGGGGAAATTGCGCCGGTCAGTTGTAATATGCCAGTTGTAATGTGAACAGCCAGTTGTAAGGCATCCGTTATAATAATGGTGTGGGCGCTTAGTGCAAATGCAAAATAGCATCCAGCGTATGCTGCACCATGTCCGGTGTAATATCCAGGTGCGTTACCATCCGGATCTGTGTGGGGGAGATCACACCTACCCGAATGCCTTGCGCGGCCAGCTTTTCCGCGAAGGATGCCGCCGTGTAAGGCGCCAGCAATTCAAAGATGATGATGTTGGTCTCCACCGGCCACATCTGCCCTACAAACGGGCGGGAGAGGAGGGCGTCCGCGATATCGCGGGCGTTGCAGTGGTCTTCATCCAGCCGGGCCACCTGGTGCTCCACGGCGTAAATGCCGGCAGCGGCCATAAAGCCTGCCTGGCGCAGACCGCCACCCAGTTTCTTGCGTACGCGCCGGGCCTCTTTAATGAAAGCCTCGCTACCTACCAGCACGGAGCCCATGGGGCAGCCCAGGCCCTTGTTCAGGCAAATGGAAATGGTATCGAAGGCGGCGCCGTACTGGGTGGGTGTTTCCCCTTTTGCCACCAGGGCGTTGAACAGGCGGGCGCCATCCAGGTGAAAGCCAAGCCCATGGGCCTTGCACACGTCACGGATGCGCAGGATCTCCTGGAAGTCATAACAGGCGCCCCCGCCACGGTTGGCCGTATTTTCCAGGCACACCAGGGAAGTGCGGGCCCGGTGCACATCGTCCGGGTTGATGGCGGCTTCTACCTGTTTGGCAGTGAGAAGACCGCGCTCCCCGTGCAGGGTGCGGGCCTGGCAGCCGGCATTGAAAGCAATACCCCCGCCTTCATACACGAATACGTGGGCCAGGTCGCTGCAGATCACTTCATCACCAGGAAGGGTGTGGACTTTGATAGCAATCTGGTTACTCATGGTGCCGGAGGGACAATACAAAGCGGCAGCTTTGCCAAACAGTCCTGCCACGATGGCCTCCAGCTCATTGACAGCGGGGTCTTCGCCGAAAACGTCGTCGCCCACTTCCGCCAGCATCATGGCGTCCAGCATGCCTGGGGTGGGTTTGGTAAAGGTGTCGCTGCGGAAATCAGCTATGGTTTTCATTTAATAAATTATAATAAAAATCAGGATAAATTAGTGAAAATGACAATTTAAACGGTCCTATTTTTCAATTGTTAAAATTTAGATAAAGGGCCCCGGTTGGCGAACCAAAACAGTAGCATTTGTCGTTTATAATTATTATTTTGTTTATGCTGAAAACGTTGGCAGGAAGAATTTGGCAGAGTGCAGCATTAGCACGATCTTTGCAGGCTTATTTGCGGCTCGGAAATTTTGTAAGATAGAATTTTTCTCAAAATCCAACAAAAAATTTGCGCCGTTGTTAATTATTTAATCATCTATAAAACAACACTTTCTATATGAGGCAACTTAAAATTGCCACCCAGATCACCAACCGCGATTCGCAGGCGGTAGAGAAGTATCTGCAGGAAATCTCAAAGATCCCTTTGTTAACTCCTGAAGAAGAAACTGTTCTCGCGCAGCGTATCAAGATGGGTGATCAGAGGGCGCTCGAAAGATTAACGACCGGCAACTTGCGTTTCGTAGTATCCGTAGCAAAGCAGTATCAGCACCAGGGCCTGAGCCTCAGCGACCTCATTAACGAGGGTAATTTAGGGTTGATCAAAGCAGCGCAGCGTTTCGATGAGACCAAAGGTTTCAAATTCATCTCCTATGCAGTGTGGTGGATCCGCCAGTCAATTTTGCAGGCATTGGCAGAGCAGGGTAGGTTAGTGCGTTTGCCGCAGAACAAGATCGGTACCTACAATAAAGCCAACAAAGCTTATATGGCATTTGAACAGGAGAACGAACGCGAGCCTTCTACAGAAGAACTGGCAGAGATCCTGGAAATGTCTGAATCCGAGATCAATAACATTTTCCAAAGCAATACCCGCCACATGTCCCTGGACGCACCGGTACACGAAGCCGAAGACGTGGCCATGGGTGACCTGCTGGAAGGTGGTGATATCACAGACGACGACGTAATGCGTGACTCTCTCCGCGAAGAGATCCGCCGTGTCCTCAAATCCCTGAGCCCGCGTGAAGCTGAAATCGTGAACGCCTACTTTGGCCTGGACGGGGAAAACGGTGCTACCATTGAGCAGATCGGCCAGAAATACGACCTGACCAAAGAACGTATCCGCCAGATCAAGGAAAGAGCGATCAAACGCCTGCAGAAAGCCCGTTACAGCGGCGCGCTGAAGTCTTACCTCGGCTAATTTTACATACTCCGTATATAACCAGTATACAAAACATCTTGACTGCCGGCCTGTGTGATCCACGGGCCGGCTTTATTACTGGCCGGACCGTCGTATTTTTGCCGCATCGTTTATACCGGCCACCGCTTTTTAACCTTACGCCATGCGCTTCGCTGCTTTATTGATACTCCTCGCCATCCTTGCCACCTCCTGCGAAAAAGATGTGGATATCCGGCCCGGCTCCAGCCCTACCCAGCTGGTTGTGGAAGGCCGCATTGAACAAGGGAGCTACCCGGTCATCGCCCTTACCCACAGCCTCCAGTATTTTACCACCATAGATCCCCTGGTACTGCAAAACAGCTTTGTGCACGGGGCCAGCATCACCGTTACGGACAACGGGCAGGCTTACCCGCTAAAGGAATACCGCCTGGATACCCTGGGGGGGGCATCTATATATTATTATACCATAGACAGCACCCGCCGTCCCTGGCCGGCCCTGGGCCAGCCGGGCCATACCTACGCCCTGCATATGGAAGTGGGCGGGAAAACCTACGAGAGCACTACCACCATTCCCAAGAACGGGATGGTGGTGGATTCCGTCTGGTACAAGCGCGTGCTGTACGACGGGGACTCGTCCTACACGGAGCTGCGGGTACGCATTACAGATCCGCTGGAAAGCGGTAACTTTGCACGCTACTTTACGAAACGTAACAGAGAGCCGTACTACGCAGGGTTAAACTCCACGCAGAACGATGAACTGATGAACGGGCTTACCTTCAATATCACCCTGGACCGGGGCGTGAACCGCAACGAGAAGCTGGACCTGGCTACCTATGCTTACTTCCGGGTAAATGATACGGTAAGACTCAAATTTTGTAACATAGACAAGCCAACGTATAATTTTTGGCGTACTTTGGACTTCGCTTACAGCAGTAATGGCAACCCTTTCGGGTCGCCGGTGGTGATAGAGGGGAACGTGCCCGGTGCGCAAGGCTACTGGGGTGGTTACACCGTGCAGTATGCCAGTATTATCATGAGAGACTAAAAAGGAACAATAAAACAGTATGGAAAACAACCAACCGCAGGAACATGTACATGTTTTAATTATCGGCTCCGGACCGGCAGGTTATACCGCTGCCATTTATGCCGCCCGGGCTAATCTTAAACCGGTACTTTACCAGGGCATCCAGCCCGGTGGCCAATTAACCATCACTACCGAAGTGGAAAACTACCCCGGCTACCCCGAAGGGATCCAGGGCCCCGAAATGATGGTGGATTTTGAAAAGCAAGCCAGCCGCATGGGCGCGGACATCCGCTATGGCATGGCTTCTTCCGTGGATTTCTCCAGCCAGCCCTATAAAGTAACGATAGACGAAGAAAAGGTGATCTCTGCCGATGCCGTGATCATCGCCACCGGCGCTTCTGCCAAGTGGCTGAACCTGCCGTCTGAACAGCGCCTGAACGGCAGCGGCGTTTCTGCCTGTGCCGTGTGCGACGGCTTCTTTTTCCGTAACAAGGACGTAGCCATTGTAGGCGCCGGCGATACCGCCTGTGAAGAAGCGCTCTACCTGTCTAAACTCTGCACTACCGTACATATGTTTGTGCGCCGCCATGAAATGCGTGCCTCAATGGTGATGCAGGACCGCGTACTGAAAGCCAGTAATATCATCGTGTACTGGAACACCGAAACAGAAGAAGTGCTGGGCGACAAAAAAGTACATGGAGTGCGCGTGCGCAACAATAAGACCAACGAGGTAAAAGAAATCCCCGTGGAAGCCTTTTTCGTTGCCATTGGCCACCAGCCTAACTCCGCCATCTTCAAAGACTACCTGGAACTGGATGAGGCAGATTACATCCTTACCGAGCCCGGTAGCTCCCGCACCAAGCTGGAAGGCGTATTTGCCTGCGGCGATGTGCAGGACAAGATCTACCGCCAGGCAGTAACGGCCGCCGGTAGTGGCTGTATGGCCGCCCTGGATGCAGAGCGTTACCTCTCCGCCAAAGGCTTGCACTAATGGGATAGCTTGCCAATTGACAGGCTACAAGTAAATTATAATTATAAAAACCAATCCTGCTGCCAGCGGGATTGGTTTTGTTTTTTGGGAAGTTGTAGCTTTGGGTCTCTAATCCGAATGGCATGTTAACGATCGCACTGGAACATATGGAGATACACGCATTTCACGGCTACTATCCCGAAGAGGCCGTGCTGGGTAACTGGTTCATCGTGGACGTGGCGGTGAGCTTTGAAGAGCACCAGCCCGTAACCCACCTGTATGAAACGGTGAATTACCAGGGCCTGTATACCATTGTAGAGAAGATCATGAAAATACCCAAACCCCTGCTGGAAGAAGTGGTGCAGGACATGGCACAGGCCATGCATGAAAAATACGCCATGATCCGCAGGGTCGTAGTGTCCCTGCGCAAGGTAAATCCCCCGCTGGGCGGCCAGGTACGTCATTCCATGGTGACCCTGGAGAAGCAGTATTAGATCCATTCCCAACATTAGGATACCCGGTTGTGTTTATTTAAAGCGAAAGCATTGGCCGCAGGCCACCCAAAATATTTTTAGTCCCCACCTTACACCCGGACGGGGCCAGCCCGATTTTTTTAGTACATTTATATATAAATATTTCTTCTATGTTCAGAAGTATACTTTTAGCCGCCAGCCTATGTTTTAGCCTTGTATCCCGGGCACAGACCATAGAGGAGCTCCTGCAGCAGGGCGACCAGTTGGTAAAGCAGATGAAAGAAGTAGAAGCGCTTGGCAAGTACAAGGAAGCGCTGAAAATACAACCTAATAACCTTACGGCGCTCACCTGGGCCAGCCTGCTGGATTCCCGCGAGGGCAACCGCCAGGAAAAGAAAGACGCCAAATCCCGGTATTTTGAAGAGGCCAAGGCCTATGCTGCCCAGGCAGTGGCTGCCGGTCCGAACGACCCGGATGCCAACTATGCCATGGCCGTGGCGATGGGCCGCATTGCCCTGATCTCCGGGGCTAAGGATAAAGTAGCGGCTTCCAAGGATGTGAAGCGCTATGCAGAACTGGCCATCAAGCTCCGCCCTAATTTTGGCCAAGCCTGGTATGTGCTGGGTAAGTGGAATTACGAAGTTGCTACGCTCAACGCCTTTGAAAGAGGCGCCGCCAAGATGCTCTTTGGCGGCATACCCGACGGGTCACTGGCCAATGCCATTGCGGATTACGAGAAATGCCGCCAGCTGGACCCGGGGTTCATTCTTAATTACTATGACCTGGCGGTAGCCTACAAACAGAACGACCAGCTGGATAAAGCCGAAGAGATCCTGCGCAAAGTACCGGCCCTGCGCCCGGTAAGCCAGGATGATCCGAAGATCAAGGCAGACGCCAAGAAAATGCTGGAAGATATGCAATAGCAGAGGGGAAGTTTGTATTTTTGGAGCCAACAAAAACCAGACTATGGCCGTAGTGCATCAAATCCAGCCTGCGTTTACCGTGGATGATACCTCTTTACTGGAAACAGACCTGACCACCTGCCACCTGCTGGTGCTGGTGGGTGTGGGCACTTTCAGCTACGTGGTGTTTGAACCGGCGGAAAATAAATTCCTGGCCCTCAAATCTTACCGCTTTGAGCCCCAGAAGGCAGCCCTGGCCGACCTGGAAATGATAGAACAGGTATTTGATGCAGACCGCCTGCTGTTCACCGCATTCCGTTCTGTGCTCCTGGGGTTTGACCAGCGCTGCCAAACCCTGGTGCCGGCTAAGTTCTATAACGCCAACCTGAAAAAAGATTACCTCCACCTGGTATTCCCCGAAAAAATGCAGGAAGCCGTACTGGCCGATACTATTTCCGAACTGGAAGTGGTGAATGTGTACGGGGTAGATAAAGACCTGGTGGGCTTTTTACGCAAAGAGTTTGCAACAGACAAAGTGGTGAATGCCAATACCGCTTTGCTCCGTTCCTATGTTTATGACCATGACTACCAGCAGCGGGATGGTGTGGTGTATATTGAAGTACAGCCCGGCCATGTAACGCTGACCGCATACGCCCTTGGACGTTTGCTGGGCCAGCAGCAGTATGCCTTCCAGACCGGTCTCGATATTGTGTATTATCTCACCAGCATGCTGCGCCAGGTGAACCTGGACGAGCAGAAGGCCTTTGTAAAAATAGGCGGGGAGGTGCACACAGACGATGCCCTGGTGGAAGAGCTGCGCAGCTTCCTGCCCCAGCTGCAATGGATGGACCGCCTGCCTGGCTTCCGCTACATCAGTAAGATGCAGGAATTGCCGGCTCATTATTTTCAGGATCTTTATGCACTGGCCTTATGCGTATAATAGGAGGTGAAATGGGCGGGCAGCGTTTCCAGCCCCCCGCCAACATGCCCCATACCAGGCCTACCACGGATATTGCAAAGGAAGGCCTGTTTAACGTGATCGAGAACAACCTGGACCTGTCGCAGACCAAGACACTGGACATCTTTGGCGGCACCGGCAGCATCAGTTATGAACTGTACAGCCGCGGTGCACGGGACCAGACCATTGTAGAGAAAGACCCGGCCATGGCGGATTACATCCAGAAAACAGCCAGGCAGCTGCACGTGGAGCACCTGAAGCTGGTGCGCATGGATGTATTTAAATACCTGGAAACCTGTACCGAAAAATTCGACTTTATTTTTGCGGGCCCGCCTTACGCTCTTAATACGATAGACCAGCTGCCCCTCATTATTTTTGAACGGCAGCTGCTCAATCCTGAGGGCTGGTTTGTGTTGGAGCACACGCCCCGCAACCATTACGAGCACTACGACTATTACCGGTTGGAAAAGAATTATGGCACCACCATCTTCACCTTTTTCATCAACCGGGAATCGCTGAAACAAAGTGCGCCCAAATCCTGATCCATGCAACGTATCTGTTTATTTCCCGGCACATTTGACCCTGTTACTTTAGGGCATACGGACATTATTGACCGTGCCCTGCACCTGTTTGACCAGATGGTGATAGGCGTGGGAGTGAATGCCACCAAAGTGCCCATGTTCCCGTTGGAACAGCGCATTGCCTGGATGCAGGAAATTTATAAAGACCAGCCCAAAGTGAAGGTGATGGCCTACGAAGGGCTTACCGTGAAGTTCTGCCAAAGCATAGGCGCCCGCTTTATCCTGCGTGGGGTGCGGTCTTTCACTGATTTTGAATATGAAAAGGCCATTGCGGAAGTAAACCGCATGATGGACCCGCAGATAGAGACCTTCTTTCTCAACAGCAGCCCCCAGGTGGGCACCCTGGCCAGCACCCTGGTGCGCGATGTGATCCGCAACGGGGGAGATGCCAGCAAACTGGTGCCGGCAGCCGTTTGGCAAGGCTTAAAAAAAGCATAGCCACTTGCTGAAATGACTTACCTTTTCACTGAATAAATCAATGCAACATGAAATCTATCTGGCATTCGACGAATGTGTCCCTGGATTTGCTGAACGAGCGCGGCGAGAAGACCATGGCGGCTTGCATGGGCATGGAATTCACTGAAATAGGACCAGATTACCTGCGGATGATGATGCCGGTAGATGACAGGACCCGGCAACCCTATGGCCTTCTGCACGGCGGTGCATCCGTAGCCCTTGCGGAAACTGTGGGCAGCATGGCCTCTGCATTGATCATAGACCCAGCTAAACAAATGTGTGTAGGTATGGAGATCAATGCCAACCATTTGCGCGGCGTGCGCGATGGTTATGTGCATGCGGTGGCAAAGCCCCTGCACATTGGGTCCACCACCCATGTGTGGGATATCCGCATTACCGATGACGCACACCGCCTGGTGTGCGTGAGCCGCCTCACTGTGGCGGTGATTACAAAGAAGAACGCGTAGCCGTTACACCGCAAATCCGTCTGCCGCAAACACGGCGCGGATGTTCTGGTAAGAGTACTGCATGTACTTGCCCACATTTTCCGGCTTTATCCACTGGATGTCCATGATGTCTTCCTCTATCTGGGGGATGGTGAGCTCTGTGCCGGTAAAGCGCATGTGGAACCACACGGTGTGTTTGAGGAGGGGCTGATCTTTGTGGGCGTAATAATGATAGGTCTCGGTGATCTTGTGTTCCAGGGTAATGCTGAGCAAGCCCGTTTCTTCAGCCACTTCGCGGATGGCGCATTGTTCAATGGTCTCACCCGGGTCCAGTTTTCCTTTAGGCAGGTCCCATTTGCCGCGGCGGAACATGAGTAGCACATCCCCATCAGTATTCACGATCAAACCACCACCGGCGGTGAGCACGGTATAGTGTGATTTTACCGTTTCCAGGAGGCCGTCCACGTTTGGATCAATGAGCACAGTGGCGGCAAACTTACCGGTTTGCAGGTCATGGATGCAGCTGGTCACCTGGGGCCGGTCTGGTTTGGTAAAGAGGGGGGCGTTGAGAAATTCCGGGGAGATGCCATGAATGGAATCGCTGAGGATCAATGGCCGTTCGTCGATGAAGATCGTGTATTGCTTGGTCATGCTGCAAAGATAAAAGAATTAGCGGGATGCGGGAGTGCCGCAGGAACCATGCCAGGAGCGGGTTTCAGTTAAAGCCGGCAGGTTAAGCCTAATTTATTATTTTTGCGCCATGCAAAACATCAGTGAAAAACAGGTAGCAGAAAAACTGCTGCAGGTGCAGGCCATAAAATTGAGCCCTGCACAGCCCTTCACCTGGGCCTCCGGCTGGAAATCGCCCATCTACTGCGACAACCGCAAATTGCTTTCTTACCCGTATGTGCGGGACTATATCAAGTCTGAGTTATGCAATACAGTGTTTGAAACCTTTCCCGATGCGGCGGTGATCGCAGGCGTGGCCACGGCGGGTATCCCGCATGGGGCACTGGTGGCGGATCAGCTGAAACTGCCTTTCATTTATGTGCGTTCCAAGCCTAAGGAACATGGTATGGGCAACCAGATAGAAGGGGTGCTCCAGGAAGGCCAGCAGGTAGTAGTGGTGGAAGACCTGATCTCTACCGGCAAAAGCAGCCTGGAAGCAGTAGCCGCTATCCGTGCAGCCGGTGGGGTGGTGATCGGCATGGTGTCTATCTTTAATTATGGGTTCGATAAGGCGGTGCAGGCCTTTGCAGCGGCAGATGTGCCTTACAAATCCCTGAGCAATTATAATGCAATGATAGAGCTGGCGGAAGAAAAGGGCATAGTGTCGGCTTCCGATGTGGAAATGCTGCGGCAATGGCGTTCTTCACCGGATACCTGGGGGGGTAAAGGCTAGTGGTCCGTTGTTAGTTATTGTTCACTGTTGATCATCGATGGTTTAACTTTCAGCGGCTCATTTCTGCCAGTTGCTCGTTGCTGATCATTGGTCGTTGTGGCCCATTCTTTAGCAGCTGACCGTTGGTGTTTGATCACAATCGGCAATCCTCCGTGGGCTCACTTGCCAATGGTGATCGCTGCTAGTTAATTGTTGGAGGTTCATTTTTCATTGCTTTTGGGGTTTGCCGCGGTTAACCATTAATCTTTTTTCATATATTAGCAGTATAAATTTGAAAAACATGCGTATCCTGAAATTAATGACCGTAATGTTGCTGGCTGCCGCCGGTTCCGTATCAGCCCAGGCCAAGAAAGGCACCCTGGCTACTGCAAAGATCAGCGTACCCACTGTGCAGTGCGAAGAGTGCAGCCAGAAAATTGAACGCTTTGTAGGTCATGAAGAAGGGGTGCAATCCGTGAAGGTGGATTGGAAGCATAAGACTGCCACCGTGAAATACTTCACAGACCGCACGAACATTGAAAATGTAAAGACGGCTATTGCCAATACCGGTTATGACGCGGACAATGTAACGGCGGATAAAGAGGCGTACGACAAGCTGCCCCTGTGCTGCAAAAAACCGGAAGATGGCGGCGGTATGCCGGATAAGAAGCACTGATATTTTAATAAGTTGGTATAGACCGGAAGCCGGACCTGAACGCAGGACTGGCTTCCGGTTTTTTGCTGGATTTTGCCTGGTGAATCCGGGCTGGTTATGGTTTGATCGTCCTCGAGCTCAGTGCACGCGGGCTGGTTAGGGGCTGGCGCCTGGTGTTTGATCGTCCTCGAGCTCAGCGCACCTGGGCTGGTTATGGGACTGGCACCTGGTGTTTGATCGTCCTCGAGCTCAGCGCACCTGGGCTGGTTACGGGTACCGGCACCGGCACCGGCACCTGGTGTTTGACCGTCCTCGAGCTCAGCGCACCTGGGCTGGTTATGGGCCTGCCCCGGTTTTTTGATCAATACCCAGTCTTGCGCGCCAAACAAAAAGCCCGGTTTTCAGCAGATATACGATGCTGAAAACCGGGCTTCCCCTTTTTATAAAAGGCCCTCGTTTAAACGGGCTTAAAAGAAGTCGAGCTTTTGTTTTGTCTCACACTTGATCGGGAAGGGGAGATATACCCCGCCTTTACCCACTTTACAATTGCCAGTGGCGCGGATGGTCACTTCCTTGTTAGAGAATGCCATGAATGCGTTGCTGAGCACATTTTTCATGTTTACGTTCATTTTCACCGGGAAATAAAAAGTATCCTTTGAGGGAATTTCGATCATCGTATCCTGGGTAGAGTGACCTACCTGTACATCGTCAAAGAACACGTCGAAGGAGGCGTCTTTAAGGCGGAGATTGAATTTATTGGGGTTATAATAAGCGAGCTCTACCCGCACTTTGCTTTCCGTGAGCCCCAGTGATTCAAAAGTGACGCCGGCCACGCGCACAAACTGGAGGTCTTTTACCTTTTGGCAGGCGCTTAACCCTACCAGGAGCAGGCCGGCCAGGGCGATCCAAATTCCTTTCTTCATGATTAGTTTTTACGTCCCCAAACCTACGGGAAAGGGGGAAATTCTCAAACAGGAGGCTTTGAATTAGGAAACATTTAACTGCCGGCGGGCGCAGCGCCAGGGGGGAATTCCGGCATTTTGACGAAAAGAAGGGTGGGCGAGTTATTGAGATCCGGTAGATTTTGACTTGGATTGGGTAGTTGATTTCGGGAAAGCCGGGTCCTGGGAAACCGGGTCTCAGGGAATGGTGTTAGAAAAACCGGGTCGGGAAACCGGGTCGAAAAAACCGGGTCGAAAAAAACGGGTCAAAAAAAATCGGGTCGAAAAAACCGGGTCGAAAAAACCGAAGCCGGAAAATATAAAAATCATTTTTAACAAACTCATCAATAGTCCTTCGTTCTGCTAAATTTTAAAAGGGTAGGGCAGTCACCCACCAAACTCATCAATAACAAGCCAGGTCAAATCTTAAAGCATCCCTATCGCTTTGAGCTCGCTCCTTCATAGCAAGCTCTTCAATAAATCCCACTTTCAATTTCTTCCCATCCCCCAACCAACTTTCTACTTGAAATTTCACTTCAATTAAAAGTGACTGAAAATGACCATTTTTACTACTAACAAGTTTAGTATTTTTGCATCCTGGAATGCGATTATTTGAAAAACAATTTTGCTAATTATAATAGCATATTTATAATTTTTCTATGAGGTGCATTTCAGGCACTTACAATTAATTATCAAGTGTAGAAACATAAACAGTTGAGCCTACATTTCGATGGATTTTTAAGCATTTTAAACACCTGCCAGACAGTATGTCAGACGCTCAGAAAAATGGAACATTATTAATTGAATCTCAATTATTTCCAACACTTTACTTCTATAAAACTTCAATTGTAGCGGAAAAATTACTTTTGGAGCAATGGGAACACTACCAAAAAGTGAGTTTTCGGAACCGCTATTACATTGCGGGCCCTAACGGCCGTATTTTGCTCTCGGTGCCCCTTACCAAAGGAAAGAACCAGCGAACGCTTGTAAGGGACGTTAAAATCAGTAATGAGGAAAAGTGGCAGGATCAGCATTGGAAGACTTTAGTATCCGCCTACCGGCGCTCCCCCTGGTTTGAGTACTACGAGGAAGAACTGCGCCCGCTGTTTGAGCAGCGCTTTGAGCGCCTGCTGGACTGGAACCTGGCATGCTTCGACTGGGTGAATGAGCGCCTGGGCCTGGAGCTGCCCTATGAACTTACGGATGAGTACGTTCACCATTATGATCAAAACAGCGGCATTATCGATGCGCGCAACCGGATCCAACCCGGCAGTGACGCCCCTCAAGACGTTGATTTACCGGTTTATACACAGGTTTTTGGAGAGCGCACCGGCTTCCTGCCTAATCTCAGTATCCTGGATTTACTGTTCTGCGAGGGTAAGCAGGCTATAAAACGGCTTCAGGATTAGAAATTAATTGTAGGAGAGGGGGATTAACTAATTGTTTTGTAATCAATTGGTTTTATTGAGTGTTTTTTGTAAAAAACCTGTGGAAAATTGTGCGACAATACCGCAATTTATTTAGTTTTGCATCCAATTTTACTGGATCCCGAACTGACGTAGGTGTATAAACCAGGAGTTTACCAGTGAGGTGATGACACATTTACCTGAATAAATTTTACTAACGCTGAATTCATTCAAAGGAATAAATGAATAATACCTACACGGACCTCGTTAATCAGACTTTTGAGTTTCCACAGGAAGGCTTCGAAGTCAAGAATAACTATCTGGAGTACAATGGCCTGGACATGAAGGCGCTGATCGATAAGTACGGCACTCCCTTCAAATTGACCTACCTGCCCAAAATTGGCAGCCAGATCAATAAGGCCAAGAAAATGTTCGCCGATGCGATCAAAAAGAACAAGTACGATGCAAACTATTACTACTGCTATTGTACTAAGAGTTCCCACTTCTCCTTCATTATGGAGGAGACCCTGAAGCACGGCGTACACATCGAAACTTCGTTCGCTTACGATATAGACATTATTAATAAGCTCTACGAAAGAAAGAAGATCAATAAGGACACCTTTATTATATGTAATGGCTATAAAACCAAAGCTTATACAAAGGCTATCTCCAAACTGATCAACAGCGGGTTCACCAATGTGCTGCCTATCCTCGACAACAAAGAGGAACTGGAGGACTACCAGAAGAACATCCCCCGGGGCAAAAAGGTGAAAATGGGCATGCGTATCGCCACCGAAGAGGAGCCTACGTTCGACTTTTACACCAGCCGCCTGGGCATCCGTCCCCGTGACATCCTGGAGTTTTACGTAGACAAACTGAAAGGCAATGAGAAGTTCGAGCTGAAAATGCTGCACTTCTTTATGAATAAAGGGATCAAAGACGATATCTATTACTGGAGCCAGTTTAACCGCGTGGTGAACCTGTACTGCCAGTTGAAGAAGATCTGCCCGGAACTGGACAGCATCAATATCGGCGGCGGTTTCCCGATCAAACACTCCCTGGGTTTTGATTACGACTACAATTACATGGTAAATGAAATTGTGGCCAACATCAAATCCATCTGCAAAAAGAACAAGGTGCCGGTGCCGAATATCTACACCGAATTTGGTTCTTACACCGTGGGAGAAAGCGGCTCCGTGATCTACAGCGTGATCGGTGAAAAAATGCAGAACGACCGTGAGATCTGGTATATGATCGATAGCTCTTTCATTACCACCTTGCCAGACACCTGGGGCATTGGGGAGAAGTTCCTGATGTTGCCCATTAACAAATGGGACCAGGAATACCAGGAGGTACACCTCGGTGGCCTTACCTGCGACGGGTACGATTTCTATACTTCGGAAGAACATATTAATGCCGTGTTTTTGCCCAAACTGGGCAACCCGGTAGAAACCGGCGAAGCCGCTTCTTCTACCAAAAGCACCGGGGAGCCGTTGTACATCGGTTTCTTTCATACCGGTGCCTACCAGGACCAGTTGAGTGGTTATGGGGGTATCAAACACTGCCTCATTCCTTCCCCCAAACACGTGGTGGTAGGCTATGACAAAAACGGGCAATTAAGAGACTGGTTATATGCAAAAGAGCAGAGCGCTCAAAGCATGTTGAAGATTTTGGGTTATTAAAAAAATGGGTTAGTAATCCACTTAGGTACCCCTCGGTTTTCCGAGGGGTTATTTTTTTTATGGGGATATGCTGCGCCCAACGTCGTGCCTTGTACGCCGCACAGTTCCGCCTGAAAACTAAAAAGCCCCCCTGGAGGAGAGCTTTAAGCTTCATGGAATAGGCTAGTTGCTAATTATTTCATGGTGGGGATGAAAGACAAAGCATAAGGATAATAGCACGCCAGGCTGGCTGGCTACCCAAAGATAATACGACCTTTTTCCCGCTGTACGTACCACTTCGTTGTAGATTTCCCTGTTGGTTTTCAGGGTACTGTAGCTGCTTTGCCAGCCTCCGCAATTACGCCTGCAAGTTCTGAGGTTGTGGTTATGTATGTGTTTAAAGTTCTATGCATGTGTTTTTGCAGCAGGATGGGGCTTGACAAGTTAGGATAGTAGGAGGCCTTATGGGAAAGGTGGGCGCAAAGGGGCTGCTGTATTGGTTTCCTGGGTACTGCCTGTTGAAATGCTGCGCTGCTGGCGGGTTTGAGGGTGCAGGTTTATTACAGGGAAGGTGTAATGGAAAAGTATTGATTATATTGATGAATGACGAAATTAATAATATGTATTTTATTGTTATGGATAGCTATCACACATATGTGTAGGAATCAGGCCATTTGGGCGTGGTTGTATCCTGATGTGGTGGGAGCTCCGGGTACTTTGTAGGTGGAGGAACCAGGTGATTTGAATGCGGCCATGACCTGCGGCAGTTTAAAAATAATACCGAGCGGTATGAAGGTGCAACTCAATCATGGGCAGGAAGGTCTCCGCTGTTAAGGATTTCCAGGGCGGTTTCACACTGCTTTTCAATTTCCAGGAAGCAGGCATCGGTCAGCTCCTTGTTGGCCTCGGCAGTCATGCCGGATCGGGAGAGGCCCTTCAGCAGCAGGAACTGGCGGGTGAGGTTTTGCTGTAGCAGGGAGGAGTGCTGGCGCTGCCGGTCCAGGTTCTTCTTCCGCTCCAGGTGCACAATGCTGTGGTAATAGCTGGCCAGCAGGCCAAGGAGGAAGAGAATGGACAGTGCGGTAAAAATGGGATTGGCCACGTGCCGGAACACGTACGTGTAAGCGGGAAACACGTACACGGTGATATGATAGATCTTTATATAAGAACAGATGCCCAGGTAAATACAGAGTATTGCCACCAGGATGGCGGTGGTGGTACGGCTGGCGGTTACAAAGGAAAGCATGATAGCGGCCAGCCACATGAAACCATAGTGAGTGGTAATATCAATATTATCACAAAAAGAGGTGGCAATGGCGGAAAGGAGCGTGGTAGTTGCCACTACCGCGCCTGTATAGCAGGTGGAATTGCCTTTGCGCAGGAAGACCAGCGTGGCTGCCAGCACAGGGTAGGGCAGTGCGGCGAGGACAAAGCCCGGGTAGTTTTGTTGATATAAGAAAAAGAATAAGGCCGGTAACTGTAACAGCAGGTAAAAGAAAATGAAATCAAATAACAGTTTGGTTTTACTCTGTTCATAGGTATCCGCCTTCTTCTGCATTGCGCCACCTAACACCGCTTGGAGAGCAGCATCATAAGCACGCGTGGCCCAGTTGCCGGGCCCTGAGAATACTGGCTGCATTTCCGTGGTAGTTCTGGTCTAGGAGCAAATTAGAAGAAATAAATAACGTATATGTGAAACGTTCGTGTGAATTATAGTCACTGGCCGGTAGGCATAAAAAACGAAAACCCCGCCACCGTGGCGGGGTTTTCATACGGGTCGTTTTAATTAGCTTACTACGATCTGTTTGCTTTCTTCCTGTTGTTTTTCCTTCTTGGGTAAGGTGATCTTCAGGATGCCATTTTCATATTTGGCGTTGATGTTTTCTGCATCTACGTTTTCAGTCAGGCTGAAGGAGCGTTTAAAGGCACGGAACCCAAACTCGCGGCGCAGCTGCTTTTCATCTTCACTGCGGGTTTCTGCTTTCTTCTCTGCGCTTACACTCAAGGTGTTCTTCTCTACCTGCAGTTTAAAGTCGGCCTTATCATGGCCAGGTACAACCAGGTCAATGTTGTAGCCTTCTTTTGTTTCATGGATATTCACCGGGGGATAGGTGCCAAAGAAATCGCTGGAAAGCACTTCATCTTTGAACAGCTTGTTCCAGGGCTGTGCGGTGAATACATCATCAAGGATGTTAGCGTAGGTCTTGGGCTGGTTGAATTTTAAAAGTGTCATGGCTTATTAATTTTTTCGTTTTGTTAAGGTTTGTTGTTGTTTGGTAGCTACAGATCAAACCGAATACCATGGCCTTAGAACTGCTAAACTATCAGAAATTGCCTGGTTTTTAATGACTTTATGTCTGTTTTTATTGAAAAGTGCTGACTAAATGTCCTTGTGGCCGTTTTTTTTATTCGTACCGTATACATACCTTTGTATAAACTGTAACTAAAATTATATAAGTATATGTATCCTGCAGAATTAGTGATGCCGATGAAGGCGGAATTAACCGACCACGGTTTTGAAGAACTGCTGACGCGTGAAAAGGTAGATAACGCGCTGTCTCAAAGTGGCACTACCCTGGTGATGATCAACTCTGTATGCGGCTGCTCCGCGGGTTCTGCCCGTCCTGGTGTACTGATGGCCGTAGCGCACAGTGAAAAGAAACCGGACCGTCTTACTACTACCTTCGCAGGTTTTGATACCGAAGCGGTACAACAGGTTCGCCAGCACCTGCTGCCTTATCCTCCGTCGTCTCCTGCTATTGCCTTGTTCAAAGATGGCCAGTTGGTTCATTTCATTGAACGGCACATGATCGAAGGCCGCCCGGCCCAGATGATCGCGGCCAATCTCGCTGCTGCTTTCGATGAGTTCTGCTAAATCCCATACCGGATTCGCTGATAATTAATTAACGGGCGGATTTGGTTTTTGTGATTTTTACAGCTTATTTTGGTGATTTGATTTTTTCCTGCTGACTGATCGGCTTTGTTCACAGGAAAGATCGAATCACCAAATTTTTTATATACCCACTATGTATCCCAACTTATACTACGCTTTCAAAGATTTGTTCGGACTGGATTGGCCAAGGTTGCAGATCATCAATACGTTTGGTTTTTGCGTGGCTATTGCCTTCCTTGCCGCAGCATACACGCTCACCAAAGAACTACGAAGAAGAGAAAAGGCTGGATGGCTGCAGCCTGTAAAAGAAAAGCTGGTGATTGGCGGTTCCGTCTCGCCCATGGAGCTGGTCCTTTCTTTTGTGCTCACCTTCATCATTGGTGGCAAGGTGCTGGGTATTTTGTTCAGTTGGGATTCCTCTTCCGAGAAACCGTTGGATTACCTGTTATCCCCCCGGGGGCTCTGGTGGGCGGGTGCATTGCTTGCTGCAGGTTTTACCTATTATAATTACCGCACTAAGAAGAAGGCCGAGTTACCTACCCCGGAAGAAAAGCTGGTAGATGTGTACCCGCATCAACGCGTGGCAGACATCACGGTGATGGCGGCTATAGGCGGTATCATCGGCGCTAAGATCTTTAACTCCCTGGAAACCTGGAACGACTTTGTAAAGGACCCGATAGCATCCCTCTTTGGTTTTAGCGGGCTTACATTTTATGGGGGCCTTATCGTGGCGGCGATCGTGATCATCCGCTATGCCATCCGTAAGAAAATAAATGTATGGCAACTGGTAGACGCCACTTGCCCTGGCCTGATGCTGGCGTATGGGCTGGGCCGTTTTGGCTGCCAGCTGGCAGGTGATGGAGACTGGGGGATTGTAAATGAAGCACCCAAGCCTTTTTCCTGGATCCCCGACTGGGCCTGGGCTTACAACTATCCGCACAATGTGGTGAATGAAGGAGTGCCCATTCCCGGCTGCACCGGTGATTATTGCCACCAGCTGATCCCGCCGGTATTCCCCACACCGCTGTACGAGATCATCATGTGCCTAACCCTGTTTGTGATCCTGTGGAGCATCCGCAAGAAGATCACTACCCCGGGACTGCTCTTCGGTATCTATCTTGTCATGAATGGTGTAGAAAGATTTTTCATCGAGAAAATCCGTGTAAATACGCGTGACTACAATATCTTTGGCTTTCATCCTACGCAAGCCGAGATCATCTCTACGTTACTGATCCTGGGTGGTGCTGTGCTGATATGGTACAGTAAAAAGTATAACCGTCTAAAAACGACCGCCTGATAATGCATTTGCATGCCACTTTACAACCATTGCTGGTAGAACACCAGCGTCTTTTGAAAGCCTGCGAATACCTGAAGACGCAACATTCCACACCACTGACTACACAGGAAAGACTGGCCTATGTAGTAAAAGTGTTCCAGGGTGAAATGGTACCGCACATCCAGAAAGAAGAATATATTTTTGAAGCCTGCCGGGGCAAAATACCGGAACTGGATTTCCTGATAGGGGAGCTGGAGGCAGAACACCTTTATTTATCGCGCCTCTATAGCAACCTTACCGAGACCACGGAACTGGATAAAGTAATAGACCAGATCGTGGAAGGCCTGGAAGCCCATATTATTAAAGAGGAGGAGCATGTATATATTATGATACAGCAATACCTGCCCGATGTGATTGATAAAATATCCTGGTAACCAGGTATTTATAATTTTCTGCGAAAAGCTGGCCTCCCGGGCCAGCTTTTTTTTCGACCCCAACTTATCCTGATCGCCAAAAAAATTCCCGGTTGTTGCAACTAGTGTACCGCTGGGTCGTCTTTAATGCGGCCGGTTATCACCCATTCAGATGATTTGGCCACCGGAATACTGCTTTTGGACACAATTTCGCCCACGGCGCGGGAAAACATTCTAACATTGCTGAACAACAATAAGTTACAACCCCGGTAAAAGGGCTTTTCCTTTCAACTACCAAACACGGCACTACCGCTCATCCCTGGATAGGGACCGCTGATGGATAAATTTAGTACTGTGTATTGCAAACTACCTACTTTTACACTGTAGTAGTTAATCAAAGGAACTTTCTGATGACTGGAACTACTCAATAAAAAGAACCAAAGTATAAATAGAACCAAATTACCTAAAGTACCTTCAATCCTTCCTTATATGAAACTTATTACTTTTTGTTTGACCTCCACATTTTTACTTACCTCCCTGGCAAGCCAGGCACAAAGCGGCAGCGCTCAACTGAAAGGCGCCGTACAGCAGGCGGATAACAAGCCGGTGGAATTTGCCACCGTAATGCTGCTGAAGGCTAAAGATTCTTCCCTGGTGAAAGGCGCCGTAGCTGATGTGAACGGGCGGTACAGCTTTGAACGCATCCAGCCCGGGAAATACCTGCTGGCCGCCACTAACACTGGTATGAATAAAGTCTACAGCGCTCCCTTCTCTGTATCAGGATCCAATGACAACCTCTCCTTACCGCCATTAGCGATGACGGCTGCCACCAAGGCCCTGAAAGAAGTGAACGTAACCGGCAAAAAACCTTTCATTGAACAGCAGACCGGCAAAACCGTTATGAACGTGGAAAGCAGTGTGCTGGCCGCCGGCGGCACTGCCATGGAAACCCTGGAAAAAGCCCCGGGCGTTACGGTAGACAAAGACGACAACATTTCCATGAAAGGCAAGAACGGCGTGATCATTATGATTGACGGCCGCCAGACCAACATGACACAGCAGGACCTGGCCCAGATGTTGAAAAGTATGCCCGCCAGCAACATTGAATCCATTGAACTGATCAGCAACCCCTCTTCCAAATATGATGCAGCCGGTAATGCAGGCATCATCAACATTAAGCTGAAAAAGAACAAGGCGCTCGGCACTAACGGCAGTGTGAACCTGGGTGTGGGTTACTCCAGCAATGCGCGCTACAATGGTGGCCTTAACCTGAACCACCGCGGTGCCAAAACCAACATCTTCGGTTCTTATAACTATGCCCACCGCGGTGGTTATGAAGACCTGGGCCTGTACCGCACCGGCACGGAGAATGGAAAGTACACTGTGTATAACCAGCAGTCGCACTCACCCCATAACTCCATGTACCAGAGCGTAAAAGTAGGGATGGATTATTTCATCAACAAACAAAATACCATTGGCGTAATGGTAGATGGCAGCAACAGCAACTGGAAATCACCGGTGACCGGAACTACCAATATTGGCAATGGCAAAGTAATAGACTCTGTACTGCGCACCCATAATACCAATGAAGACAAGGGTAACAACTGGGCCTATAACCTGAACTATAAAGGCGTGCTGGATACCTCCGGTAAAGAGATCAACGTAGACCTGGACTATGCCACAAACCGCGGCCGGTCCAATGCCTTCCTGGTTTCTTCCATGCAGCCTGACTTGCTGAAGGATACGTTCGAAAATGACACTACCCGCAGCAACCAGCCCTCCAATATTGATATCCGCACGGCAAAAGTGGATTATGTGAATCCGCTGAAACACAATGCCAGGCTGGAAGCAGGGGCGAAGGTAAGCTTTGTGAAATCTGACAACGATGCCACCTTTGATTCCCTGAAAGTGGGCAACTGGGTGTATGACGCAAACCGCTCCAATCACTTCGTTTACCAGGAAAATATCAATGCAGGGTATGTAAACTACAGCCAGCAGTTTAAAAAATGGAGCATGCAGCTGGGCCTGCGTGGTGAGTACTCCCACGTTCGCGGTAACTCCATGACCATTAACCGGGTAACGGATACCACTTACTTCAACCTGTTTCCCAACGCAGCTTTCACCTACAACCTGAACAAGAATAACGCGCTGGGCCTGTCTTACAGCCGCCGCCTGCAGCGTCCCAGCTACGAAGACCTCAACCCGTTTGAGTTTTACCTGGATAAGTATACCAAGGTATCTGGTAATCCCTACCTGCGCCCTGAGTACTCAGATAATATTGAGCTCTCTTATACGTTTAAACAAGCGATCATCACCTCCCTCGGCTATACCCACATCCGCGACATGATGACCCGTGTGATAGAGGCAGATAAAGACCCCGTGACCGGCGATAGCTCTATTCTCCGTTATAAATATATGAACGTGGCCAAGGGCGATGTGGTGAACCTGAACATCTCTTTCCCGGTGCCCATCACTAAATGGTGGAATACCTACACAAACCTGTCCGGCTCTTACAATAATTATCAAACTGTGGTGAACGACAATAAGGTAGCGGTAGGGTCCTACGCTTTCTTTGGCCGCACTAATCACACCTTTACCCTGCCCAAGGGCATTACCGCGGAAGTGAGTTACTTCTATATGTCGCCCCAGGTAGTAAATGAAGGCCTGTTCAAAATGAAAAGCATGTCTTCCCTGGACCTGGGTGTTGGCAAGAGCATCCTCAACAAGAAGGGCTCTCTGAAGCTGAATGTGCGGGACCTGTTGAGAACCAGCAATTTTGAAGGTGAGTTTGAGAACGCCGGCCGCTTTATCCGGGTAAACAGTAACCACGACACCCGCCAGGTGCGCCTGACCTTCACTTACCGCTTTGGTAACAGCAATGTAAAGGCCGCCCGCAACCGCCAGACCGGTCTCACCGATGAAGAAAGCCGCATAAAACAAGCTAACTAATCTATAAAGGTTGCTGTATGGAGATTGAATATCAAACAGATAGCTCTCTTTCCGCCAAAAGTACCGCCGCTCTCCATGCGGCAACCTTATCAACCCATTCAACCTTTTTAGGTATATAAGGATGGATAACAACGCGGCTCTTTCGTTGGGCTGCGTTTATTTTTTGCCTTTTTTCTTATTTTTCTTTCACTCCATGCAACTTCCTGCTTTTATCCTGTCTTTATAATGAAAGCATCCAACAACATCTTGAACTCCTTGTCACCAACAGAACAACTGGTATCCCGTTGTAAATCAGGGGATACGCGCGCCTTCCGCGAGCTGTACGACGCCTATTCCAACGCGATGTACAACATTTGCCTGCGTATGTTGGGTAATGTGAGTGACGCTGAGGATACCCTGCAGGAGGCTTTTGTACAGGTGTTCAGGAACATTGGCCAGCTGGCCCAGGGCAGCACGCTTCCCGCCTGGATAAAGCGGATCGTGGTGAACCACTGCCTCAACCAGTTGCGCCGCAAGAAGTTGCAATTCCAGGACGTAGATGGGGTAGAAGTGGAGGCTGAAATGGCCCCGGACGAGCAACATTTTACCTGGACCGTGACCACCACCAAGGAGGCGATCGCTTCCCTGCCGGATGGTTACCGCACGGTGCTGAACCTCTATCTTTTTGAAGAGTATTCACACCGGGAGATCGCGGAAATGCTGCAGATCACGGAATCTACCGTGAAAACGCAGTACATGCGCGCCAAAGAAAGAGTAAGACAATTTGTAAAGGCAAAATCAATTTTACAGTAATGGAAGAAAACGAATTTGAAGGTTTTGTGCGGCATCACCGCTATTCCTTTGAAGAGAGAGGGCCCAGTGCAAAAGTGTGGGAGGCACTTGAAAAAGAACTCCCGAAAAAATCTTCAGGAGGCATTGTCCGCAGCCTGCAGCGTCACTGGCTGAAAGTGGCCGTGATGCTGGTGCTGTTGATCAATGTGGGTGTACTGGTAAAGATGTTCGTACTTAACAAACCCGCTCAACCCGGCACCGCTGTGACACTGAGTAACCCTGCCCCGTCTACCGAAGATGCGCAGGTGTATTACACGAGCCGGATAGAGCAGAAATTACAGGCCATCCGCCAGTTCCCGCCTGACCAAACAGGCCTGGACAGTGCAGCCCTTGCAGAGTTACAGCTACGCAACAGCACCTACGACGCACTACAAAAAGAATTGAAGGCTAACCCGGGCAATGAACGCATTCATGCGGCCCTGATCCAGTACTACCAGATGAAGGTGGAACTGCTGGACAAGATCCTGGATGAACTGCAGGAAAAGCATCCCCGTACACAAAAACAGCTGAATTATGAACGTACCATTTAAAATAGCCTTGCTGCTGCTTTTGCTCCCGGCAGCTGTACTGGCAAGCGAACCCAAAGATCAATACAAACGTACCATCGATGTAAGCTACCCGGTGAACGATGGCGCTACCCTTAACGTGAGCAACAAATACGGAAAGGTAATCCTGCACGTATGGAACAAAAAGGAGATCAAGGCTACGGTGACGATCACCGGTTTTGGCCGTAACCAGGAAGATTCCAAAAGCATTACCGATGCGGTAAACGTGGCCATTAAACACGACGATGGATCCGTGAGCTTCCAGACTTCCTACGGCGGTACCAACGGCAATGGCGGCTGGTTCTCCCTTGGCGGAAAAAGAGATTCAAAAGACTATGTAAATATCGACTATGAAATATATCTACCCAACAATGTAAGCACTACCCAGATCGCGAATAATTTTGGAGACGTTATCGCAGATGACCTGCCCGGCTCATTGAAGCTGAACATGAACTATTGTTACTATGATATTCATAGTGTGACGGGCACCCTGGATGTGTCTATGAATTACTGCTCCAAGGGCAAGTTTGGCAAAGCGGGTAGTATGCGCTCCCGCGCCAATTACAGCACTATACAGCTGGAGAGCGCCGGTACGGTGGATGATAGATCCAACTACTGCACATACGTGATACAAAATGTAAATGAGTTCCTCGCCGGTGGTAACTATAACGACTATACGCTGGTAAAAGTAGGCCGGCTCCAGTCCAGCAATACTTACTCAGATTTCAAAGTAACTACCCTCACTGGCGATGCGAATGTGAGACTTACGTATTCTGATCTGAAGATCAAATCAGTGACCAGCAGCTTCAAAGGCCTGGATGCCAAGGGTACCTACTCCAATGTGAAGGTGAACGTGCCGGATAACCTGGATGTGCGGGTGGAAGCAGACCTGAACCATGGTGATGTGCATGTGGGAGGCCTGAGCATGAAGAATGTGACGAACATTGAGAAGAGCGGCCACGTGACTTACTCCGGCAGTACCAGTGCTAACTGTGGCTCCTGCCCGGTGATCCGCCTCAGTGGTGTGTATTCCGACCTGTCTGTAAGCTCGAAATAATTTGTAATTGATCAACAGCCACGCTGCCCGTATAGCCAGCATTATCATTCATTCACCCTTAGAAAAAGACTGTTTATGAAAAACAAGATTTCCATTTTAAGCATGATGGCGGCGTTGCTGCTGCTGGCGTTCTCCAACGTTTCGCTGGCCCAAGGCCGTATAGAAGGCAATGGCGACCTGAAAAAGGAAAGCAGGGACGTGAGCGGCTTTACCGGCCTGGAAGTAGGCGGCTCTGCCCGCGTGATCCTGGTGCAGGGCAGCACAGAATCCGTACAGATAGAAGCAGAATCCAACCTGCTGCCCATTATTGTGACCAACGTGGAAAACCACAACCTGTCTATCCACTTTAAAAGAGGCTACAATGTGCATAACAGCAAGCCTATTACGGTGTGGGTGACGGTGAAGGATATTGATTACATCGGCGCCAGCGGCGGCGTATCCATAGACGCTACCAAGGGCATTAAGACCGACCGTATAAAAGTGGATGTAAGTGGTTCCATGAAAATAGACCTGGCCCTGCAGGCCAAAGAGCTGAGCGCTGATTTCTCCGGCTCTGCAGACGCCCATATCACCGGTAATGTTGAGCGTGCTTCTTATGATGTTTCCGGCTCTGCCAAGATCATTGCACCCGACTTCCAGACCAGTGAGAGCAACGTGGATATTTCCGGCAGTGGTAAGCTGGATCTGGCCGTGGCAAAGGAACTGAACGTATCGGTATCAGGCTCTGGCAACGTGCACTACAAGGGTTCGCCCACCGTTACAAAGCATATTTCCGGTTCCGGGAAGATCTATAATGATTAAAGAGACAATGTTTTAGATTTTGGTATGATGCGGCAGGTAGCTTTCTACCTGCTTTTTCTTTTTTATATATTTGCAGCAGAACAGATCTAAATTTCAAGTTATGCCGTCCTTTGATATTGTAAGCAAGGTAGATCCTCAGACCCTCGATAATGCCATTAACACAGTGAAGAAAGAAATAACCGGCAGGTATGACTTTAAGGATTCGCATGTGTCTATTGAGCTGAACAAGAAAGATTTCCTGGTAAACCTGGAAGCGGAGAGCGATATGAAGATGAGCCAGATCATTGACGTGCTGCTGAACCGCAGTATTAAACAGGGCCTGGAGGCCTCCATCTACGACCTGAGCAAGAAGCCGGAGCCCAGTGGAAAGGTTGTGAAACAGGCGGTGCCGGTGCGTAACGGCCTCAAGCAGGAAGATTCCAAGAAGATCGTAAAGCTGATCAAGGATTCCGGTTTGAAGGTACAGCCGGCCATCATGGATGACATTATCCGGGTAACTGGCAAGAAAATAGATGATTTACAGGAAGTTATAGCGCTACTGCGGGGCTCCAAGCTGGAGCTTCCGCTACAATACGTGAACATGAAATCCTAAAAGGATGTGGATAAATTATCAAAATTAATTGGACAGGAAATGAAAATTTGATTACCTTTGCAGTCCGTATTTACAAATTATTGATATGAAACAGGGAATTCATCCGGAAAGTTACAGATTCGTAGTATTCAAAGATATGTCCAATGGTACCAGCTTTTTGAGCCGTTCCACTGCTCCCTCCCGCGAGACCATCAAGTGGGAAGATGGCAATGAGTACCCGGTTATCAAGCTGGAAATTTCCAACACTTCTCACCCGTTCTACACTGGTAAGAATGTGCTGGTTGACACTGCCGGTCGTATCGACAAGTTCAACAAACGCTACGGAAAGACTAAATAAGCTTTTCCAAATAATTAGTAAAAGATCCCGCCCATTCGGCGGGATTTTTTATTTTTAGCCCCGATGAACCGGAACTATATTTTATTCGATACACCAGACAGAGACCTGCTCTATCCCTTTACCCTTACCAGGCCAGTGGCCGCCTGCCGTACCGGTATTCTCACCATCCAGGAAAAGTGGGCGCATTGGCTACAGGCGCCGTGCAGCTTTTACACCGTGCACTGGCTGCAGGAAAAATATCCACTGCCCGCTATGGAAGCGGATTCCCTCCAGGTGTTGATTAACGGTCACCTACTCCCGGACGCCGCCCTGGTGGCTGCGGTACAGGCCCTGGAAGACGGGCATGAACTTTATAAAGACAACCGCCTGGTGGCCAAAGCTGTAAAAGGCAAGGACTTCTTTACCCATGGCCATAAACGGCTGAATCATGCACCGGCCATCCTGCAAGTAAAAACGCCCTGGGATCTATTTCAATTCAATGATAAGGCACTGCGCGCCGATTTTGCCCTGCTTACGGCGGGCCGTACTTCTGCGCCCCTGCCTGCCAGTAACCAGGTGATGGGAGCGGGACAGGTATTCCTTGAGCCGGGCGCCAAAGTGGAATGTTGCCTGCTGAATGCAACAGAAGGACCGGTATACCTTGGGAAAAATGCCCTGGTGATGGAAGGAAGCCTTATCCGTGGCCCGTTTGCCATGGGAGAAGGGGCGGTACTGAAGATGGGGACCAGGGTGTATGGAGCTACTACTCTCGGGCCTTACAGCACGGGTGGCGGGGAGATCAAGAACAGCGTGATCTTCGGCTATTCCAATAAAGCACACGACGGTTACCTGGGAGATGCGGTGATAGGCGAGTGGTGTAACCTGGGCGCCAATACCAGTAATTCCAACCTGAAAAATAATGCTGGTACGGTAAAAGTGTGGATGGAAGCCCGTAAGGAAGCGTGGCCGGCCGGCCGCAAATGCGGCGTGCTGATGGGCGACTACAGCCGGGCGGCTATCAATACCAGTTTTAATACCGGTGCCGTGGTAGGCGTGAGCTGCAATGTTTTTGGAGCGGGCCTCACTGAAAAGTTCATTTCCTCCTTTGCCTGGGGCGCGGGCCAGTATGTGCTGGACACCGCCTTCCGGGATATTGGGAACTGGATGGAACTGAAAGGAAAAAAGCTGGAAGAGGCAGATAAAAACATCTTGCGCACTATCTTTGAGCGGCGTTATGAGACCATGACGGCCATAGACATTATTTAACCTTTAACAATAAAGCCATTAACACGGTATGAGAAAAAAAATTGTTGCGGCAAACTGGAAGATGAATTTAACGCTGGCGCAGGGCGAAAAACTGGTGAATGAACTGCTACAGGCGGGCATTGCCCTGGACGCGCACAAGGAAGTTGTCATCGCGGTGCCGTTTCCTTATCTGATTACGGTAAAGGAGTTGTTGAAAGGCCATAAAGGATTTTATGTAGCTGCCCAGAACGTAGCGGCGGAAAAGGCGGGAGCCTTTACCGGCGAGGTGAATGCTGAAATGCTGCATTCTATTCATACAGATTACGTGATCATTGGCCACTCTGAAAGAAGAGAGCTGTTTCACGAGAGCAATGCCACCCTGGCCAAGAAGATGGACCTGGCTTTGTCTCACGGCTTGAAGCCCATTTTCTGCTGCGGTGAGCCGCTGGATGTGCGCAAGGCAGAGACCCAGAACGCGTTTGTAGCAAAACAGCTGGAAGAAAGCCTGTTCCACCTGAGCCCAGACCAGCTCAAACATGTGGTAGTGGCTTATGAGCCTATCTGGGCTATTGGTACCGGCCTCACAGCCAGTGCTGCACAGGCACAGGATATGCATGCATTCATCCGCAAGCAGGTGGCTGGCAGGTACGGTGAAGCGGTGGCCAACGACCTGACCATCCTTTATGGTGGCAGTGTGAAGGCGGCTAATGCTACGGAGATCTTTGCAGGAGCGGATGTAGACGGCGGCCTGGTGGGCGGTGCGTCCCTGGTGGCGGCAGAATTTGCAGCCATTGCAAAAGCGATCTGATTTTAGCAAAATAACAGGAGGGCCGGAGGCCGGTATTAAGGCGGAAAACCGCGTGGGTACCGGGTTCTGGCCTTTTTTTGTGGAATTTATCTAAATTAGTTAGTAAAAAAATGCTAAGAAAATTAGTAAATCTGAAAAAAGGTTGTATATTTGAAGTGTTGTAATGATAGTAATTGTTTAAAACGATGTTATGCAAGTACATCCAGCAGTAGCAACCCAAACTACACTTTTTGAAGCAGAGCAGGTATTTGATTACCTGCTGGTCATTAACCCGGATTCCCAGGTAAGTGAAGATGTGAAGGGCATGAAGATGCGCCTGGCCAATGCTTTAGGCTATTACAACAGCCAGTTTTCCAAAGCGCATATTTCGTTGTTCCGTTCGGAGTTCCCGAGGCGTTTTGAGGATACATTCATAGAGATGCTGGAAACGGTTTCCAAGCGTCAGAATGGATTCACGGTATACACCTCGCGGTTGGAGAAGTTTGACCATGGCACATCCAAACATACCATTTATGTGAACGTGGCTAATCCCAAGCCGGTTGCAGAGTTGCACCGTAAGATCCTGCAATTGTTCAACCTGGCGGGCAGTCACTTTGTGCCGCATATCACGGTGGCACGGTCCATTAATACGGACCAGATGCTGAAAGTATATGACCACGTGCGCAACCAGTTGTTTGTGCGCAGTTTTGATTGCCACAGTTTCCGGTTGCTTCGCAAACCTGCTACTGGCGGGCATTACGAAGTAGTGAAGGAATTTACTTTTGGTGAGCCGGATGCCCAGGGGCATACTTTGTTCAATCACGCGGCATAGTCTGTTTTATGTATAATGCGGCAATGTGCTTATCGTTCAGAAAGTAATATTGCTGTATATATCGACAAGTATATACTGTTGTTTGTTTAACCCCATTTTACCCGCGCGTTGTTAACCAGTTAATTGTTTTGTTACGACGGGTATCTCCTAATCCTTGCCTCGGGAAGATTTCAGCGTATTATGCATGCAGCGTGCGTGAAGTGACGCGTAGGCTTGTCATGATTGCCGGTTATTTGTATTTGATTATTGTAGTTTTTAGTGAGCCGTGTCCAGGTGTCGTAGTGGGTGGGCTGTGTCCAGGTACCCTGAAGGCTATCTGTGTCTGCAGCTGTGTCCAGGTATTGAGGCGGCTATGTGTGTTCAGGCACCATGGAGGCTACCTGTGCGTGATGTCTGTGCCGGTCAGGGGGAGTGGTTGTAATAGGGCAGGGAAGTTATTGATATGGCTGTGCGTTAAACGGAAACATTTACCGGGGTAGTTTCCCGGTGTGCTTTAAGTTATCTATTTGAGGCGTATGTGCGATAAGAACAGTGGGGCTTGTGATCTCCATTTGTGGGGTAAAAAATTGTTTAGTTGTTAATTGTTAATAGTTGTTCATTTCAAGTTTAGGTTAGTTAGTTTTTCATCCATTGTTTAACCTCGAAAGGCATTTTTAAGTGAGTTGATTTTTAGCATTATAGCCCGGAGGCCTTTCGCCGGCTGCCTGTTTGAGTGGCAGTAAATGATTGTTAGTCCCTTCGCATCCGGGACAGGGTGGGCGCGTCATAGTTGGGGCTAGTGGCGTGGCATGATCCATGGCCATGGGTCGCACTTTGAGCCCGGTGCGAAAAAATGTACCCTCGGGTAGAATACTGCGAAGGTTAGATGTTGCGGATTCGTATGCTGGCAGCGGCCTGTGGCTGCTGCCCCTTCCGGGGGATGAAATGAGCCTTTGCTGGTCAGCGGGGTGAAGAAACGTGGGCTTTGTAAGCCAGGGAGGGCGTATGAACGGAAGTTAGTTTTCGCAAGGGAGGAGCGTATGCATGAAAACAGTAGGTCCAGGTTGGTCGGGGGCGTAAATAAAAGTAAATTTTTACCAGTCCGGAGGGCAGTGGAAAGAATATTGTACAGATAAACGCAGCGCGGTTTGGAAGGCATTTTGTAGGGGATGGTTATCTTTAATGCATAACCTTTCTAATGCTTACTATGGAAAAAATACACAAAGAGGTCATTGTGCGGGGGCTGGTACAGGGAGTGAGTTTCAGGGCCTATGCCCGCAGGGAGGCTGCGAAGCTGGGCATTACCGGCACAGTGAAGAACCAGGCAGACGGCAGTGTGGCTATTGTGGCAGAGGGATCGCCTGCGAATATGGAATCGTTTATTGCATGGAGCCGGAAAGGTCCATTGATGGCGTCTGTAGAGCAGGTGGAAGTATCAGACGGCCCGGTAAAGGGCTATGATGAATTTATGATCATCCGGTAATTGGATGGTGATTCCCGGGCCACCAAATTATGATCAGAGGTAATTACATTGTCTTTTTACTACATACACCTAGATACACCGTCCATTTTTGTTAACCTTTGAAATCCATTTCAGCAATTATTCATTGGAGGGCCGCATTTCCATGCGGGCTAACTTTTCTTTTCGTTTTTGTGGCCTGTTTTTCCCCTGGTGTTGCGGCCTGTTTTGTGGTGGCCTGTTTTCCCGGGTGTTGCGGTATGTTTTGGGATGACCTGTTTTCCCGGGGCTTGGGAATACATATACTTCCCTGGTCGTAATGCGCCTGTTTTCCCTTGTCCTTAAAGAGACTTCATAGTTAGACAAATCGGTGCATATTATGCCAGCTTTAGCGTAACCCATAAGAACAACATTTTTGAATGTGGTTTGACGTGGTATGCCACTTTAGGGTGAGAATAAGAAGCCACCAGCAATATGCTGAGGGCTTTCTTATTTTACGCAGCCAGGCATAAAGCCGCCGGCATTTGCAGGCTGCGAGAGCGAGGCTTTAATACCGCGTTGGTACCAGGCTGGCAATAAAACAAAACAGCCTCCCACAATATCATGTGGAAGGCTGCATAAGTAATTTATAAAACGGTCCTTAATCCTTCGTATCCACATCAATATTCAATGAACGGTGCCCGGATTTATTACTGCCTTTGATCTTCACATTCCCTTTTTCCGGGAAGAATGACTTGTACTTGTTCGCAACATCAGCGGGTTGTTTTTTACCATTGATGTAGAGGTCATCTCCCTGCTTCTGAATGTCGTAGGAAGTGGTATCAATGAGCTTGTCTGATTGCATCTGGCCAATGAGGGCGCGGTATTTATCGCTGGAGCGGCGCTGGCCTTCCTCAACATCACGTTCCCATTTGGCGTGCTGTACCTCAAGTGCACGGCGGTTGGAATCCAGGGTAAAGCGGAAAGTCTGCATTTGCATGGCAGTAGCCTGCTTCATAGCGCGCATCGCTTCTTCCTGGGCTTGCTGGGCATCCTGGAGTTCTTTTACCCGGGCCTTGTCTGCACTCGCCATCGCTTTTCCGCGGGCCTTCATCGCTTCTTCCAGGGCTGCCTGTTTGGCTTTCATGGCCTCCTGCATGGCTTTCTGGCGCTCTTTGGAGCCGGCTTCCCAGGCGGTCTTGTTAGCAGTCCACTGCTGGCGCATGGCCTGCAATTGGGCTTTCTGCAATACGCTGGACCGCAGTTGTGCTTTGAATGCCTCCGTGTTCAGGCCGGGCAGGGAAGTATCTACATCCTTCATGGCTTTGGTGATCTCCTTGTTTATTTTGTTCCAGTCCACTTTTTTCATAGCCTCATCTACCTCGGCATTGATCTTTTTCCAGTCCACTGCTTTCATGGCCTTATCAGCCTGCCGCATGGCTTCTTCCAGGTTTACATCCTGGGTAAAGAAAACCTTGCGCGGCGTGGTGTCAAACACAAAGTGGTTGTCGAACTGGTAAACGGTATTGGGGGTGGCTGCAAACACCATGTTGTTTGATGAATCTGCATTGAAGGTGTATGCAAAATTCATGTTGAAATTCGGTGGGGGCGGAGGGAGAGGTGCGTCAGGTGTTGCGTCCGAACCAACGGGTGGTACGGGGGCAATGGGCGTCATACCCGGAGGTGGCGGCGGTGGCGGAACCGGCGGTGCAGGTACGGCACTGTCGTCCGTGGAGAAATACCGTGCGGTGTAATTACCGCTGGAATCCTTTGTGGTGGTCAGTGTACCGGTAATGGTAGTATCTGCCTTTAGCGCTTTCTCCGCGCGCTGTTTGCTGCGCACAGGATTGAGCCATGCGATGGAGAACAGGCCGGTGGCCACGATCAGCAGGGCAAGTATTTTTTGACTATAGTTCAGGTTCTTAGTTTTCATTTCCATAATGCGTTTTATGCGATGAAATAAATGCTGCTGCTTACTGGCAGCTGCCATCGCCAGTGGGTTGGAGTTCAACCGGTATTCCTCCAGCGCCACCAGTGCTTTGGCATAACCAAGTGGTTGGTCCATGCGGGCTATCACCAGGTCGTCGCAGCAGTGTTCCCTTTCCAGGCGGATGTTTTTGGAGATCCACCAGATGAACGGGTTAAAAAAGAGGGTTGTTTCAACAATGGTTTGGAAAATATTCAATAAATAATCATTGCGTTTGATGTGTGCCAGTTCGTGCAGTAAAATGGCCTCTACCTGGTCTGGCTGCAGGTTGGTAAACAGGGCTACCGGCAGCAGTATCACGGGTTTGAAGAAGCCGATCATTACGGGCACCTGGAGGTAGTGGGAGATGAAAAGATCCACATGCCCGCGAATATCCAGCTGGTCTGCCAGCTTTTGCAGGTGCATTTTCCAGGCAAGGTCCGGCTCATGAAGCTGGCGTTTGCGGATGCTGCTTAGCTGGTGCAGGTCTGCAACCATTTTTACCCCCATGATGATCACGCCTGCCATGTAAACGGCCACCAGCAAAGGAAAGTAGCCTTCCAGGCTGGGGAAAAGCCCTATCAGTGCCTGCTGGTTCCTGTAAGGCGCCCCCGCTGCTGCCGGCAGTATTACCTGCTGGCCGGTGAGGCTGATCAACTGCTGTGTAATAATGGCAGCCTGCCTTAGGGCCTGCCATTGCTGGCAAAAAGTAACGACAAACCACACAAAGGCGCCTGAGAGCGAGAGGTACGAAAGATTGTACTTGATCCGGGCGCTGGCCGATGGCAACAGGCGTAGCACGAGCCGGAGACAGGCCCAGATAAAGAAGGTTTGCCAGATGGAGTGCAAAATGGCCCATCCGAGCGCGCGTACAATATCAGCTGTAAAAGGCACCAGGGGATTCATTGTGTCAGCGTTTGCGTGTGGGAAATGTAACTACTTGTTATTGCCCTTCTTTTCGATCTGGTCCAGGTATGCTTTAATAGCGTCCAGTTCCGCGGCGGAGGCTTTGCGATTGCCCAACGCCTGCAGCACCAGCTGTGATGCAGAGCCATTAAAGACGGTATCGATCATTTTACTCAGTAATTGTTGCTGGGTATCCTGCTGGGATACGGCGGCGCGGTATACATGTGTTTTGGCGCTGGTATCGCGGTACACCAGCCCCTTTTCATGCATAATCTGCATCAGCTTCAGGGTGGTGGTGTAACCGGCGTCCTTGCTGCGTTCCAGGACCTCATGAATGTCCCGCACCGTAGCGGGGCCCTTCTCCCAGAGAATGGCCAGGATCTCCAGTTCACTTTCCGTTGGCTTGATGGATTTATTGCTCATATATAACTACCAAAAACTGTTCAATGATTAATTTACGAATATTTTCGTAGACGAATGTACGATAGTTTTCGTAGTAAGCAAATTTATTTTCCGGAATGGGGAGGAGTGGTGGAATTCCCGGGACGAGTGGCTTCCTGTGTCAATTGGTCCCGGAGCTGGCGGGTGGTGAATTTGCTGCCATCGTGGCTCCAGCCGGGAGGGCTGAACAGGTAGCGGAGTTTCTGGCTAAAGGTGGGCGCCCTGCGCACATCGTGCCAGAGGGCGGCCCACTCATGGGTGGCGATGCGCAGCGGGTTGTAGGTATGGATGTTTTGGGTAATGCCATAAGTGGGACGGTACAGCTCTGGCTGAAAGGTGCCAAACACCCGGTCCCAGATAATGAGCACACCGCCATGGTTTTTGTCCAGGTAGTCCACATCGGAGCCGTGGTGCACCCGGTGATGGGAGGGCGTGTTAAACACGTATTCCAATGGCCTGGGCAGCTTGTGAATGGTTTCTGTATGGATCCAGAACTGGTACAGCAGGCTGATGGATTGCATGGTCATTACCAGCAGGGGATGAAAGCCAAGGAGTGGCATCCAGCACCAGAACAGGAAAGCGCCGGAGATGTTGCCCGTCCAAGTTTGGCGAAGGGCGGTGGCCAGGTTGTATTTGCGTGAAGAATGATGCACCACGTGCGATGCCCAGAAATAACGCACTTCGTGGCTGCAGCGGTGAAACCAATAATAACTGAGATCGTCTGCAAAGAAACACACCACCCACACCCACCATTGCGTACTGTCCAGTGTAAAAAGGCGGAAGCGGTACACGAAACTATAAACGGCGAAGATGATGGCTTTGGTGAAAAGGCCGATGATCACATTGCCCAGGCCCATAGAAATGCTGCTTACGGCATCGGGGGTTTCATAAAAATCCTTCTTCTGCACCGCGGTGAAGATCACTTCGGCGGTAATCAGCACCATGAAGCCCGGAATGGCGTAGTGGATCAGGTTGGCCGGCATGTGTAGCGTGGAATTTTTGCCGAATATAACAAAAAAAGAACAGGCATACGCGCGGGGACATTGACCGTCAAGTCCTGTTGCTGTATGCCTGTTCCGGTGCAGTAGCTCCCAGAGTGAGCGCCTGCATGGCGGCTGGTCATATACGTACCTGCCTGCCCTGGTTATATGTATGAAGAGACAGCGGGCATCAGTCCCATCGCCACTTTGGCGGGGGCTGTTGCGGCCGGAGATAAGCCGGACAGTTAGCCCTTTCTGTTTTCAAAAATACCTCCCGGGAGTGTAATGCCATTACAGTCCGGTATTGAATTATTTCTGGATGATAATTGATTTGTAACGCACGCTCGTGGTGCTGAACCAGCCCAGGATCTTATTGCTGCTGGAAGGCACAGTGTTGAGCGCATTGCTTTTCACATTTTCCAGTACCGTGGCAAAAAGGCCTCCGTTGTTGATCTGGTTATAAGCCTGGTTCATGAAATTATAGGTAGGATAACTAAGGGATGAAAATTGTACGATCACTGTATCGCCCAGCTGGTAAGGCTTGTCATCGCGGGTGATGCTTTCACTCAAGGGCATGATGAGCTGGAAGCCATCCGCCACGCCTTCATCAAAAGCACCGTCCACCGCAAAGGCGTCCGTATTGCGGGTTTGGAGGTTGTTGCGGTAAGCGCGCAGCCAGTAGTAATCCGTGGCGCCCTTGATATCGGTGATGAACACCCTTGCAAAGTAGCCTTCCTTGCCTGCGATATTGTCATCTTTCGACTTGTACTTGTACGTGATGGAATCTATCTCGGGAATGCGTTTGATGGTGTCGTATGCTTCGTAAATATCGCCTTTGTACTCGATGTGGAGTTTGTACACGTGACCCAGGATGCCGATGGACTTGCCGGTACCGGGATCGTAGCTATAGTAGCCATCCGCACCAAACCTGAATGGATAGCTGTTATTGCTGGTGAGGTCAAACAACGTCATGGTGGCGTCGCTGAGCACGGGGGCTGCATTGTTGTCCTGGTAAGGCACGGAGCTGGTGAAGCGGATCTTCTGCACACCCGGCTGGTCGGTGATCACGGCATCCAGCACGGGGTAGTTCTTTTTGTTGGGCACATTCAGGTTGATGGTGTCTGTGCAGGCTGTGAAAAACAGGCCCAGTGCCACTAATATGAGTAATGAATATTTCTGCATGTTGATTAGAATTTAAAGTTGTACGTAACACCGGGGATCACACTGCCAATGATGGACAGGCGTACCGCTTCGCGATGTGCAGGATTGTCGGGGTCCTGCTGGAAGAAGATGGAGTAGGCATTGCGGCGCATGTACACGTTGTACAGGGAGAATACCCATTCACCCTGCCAGCGTTTGCGCTGATGGCCTTTCAGGGTGTAGCTCAGGTCCAGGCGGTGATAGGCCGGCAGGCGGTAGTTGCTGCGCTCATCCGTGGTATTGTAGGGGATATCCCACTGCTGGTATTCCAGGCGGGCATCTGCATACGTAGCGGGTGTGCCGGATGCATAGGTGAAGTTTGCCGAGAGGGAGTGGCGCTTATCAAATTCATGGGTGGCCACTATGCTCAGGTTATGGGTACGGTCGTAACGGTTCAGGATCCAGTTGCCACCGCTGATGCCGGCGGTCTGGCGCTCAGAGCGCGACAGGGTGTAGCTGATCCAGCCGGTGTTCTTACCCACTTCTTTCTTCGCATACAGTTCCAGGCCATAGGCGCGGCTGTGGGAGGGTAGCAGATCTCCCTCTACCAGGGCGTTCAGGTACAGTTTGGAGTTGTCAATATAATCCAGCTGGTTCTCCATTTTCTTGTAGAACACTTCCGCAGAGGCTTCAAACACATCGTTCTTTGCATTGTAGAAGTAGCCCATGGATACCTGGTCTGCCACCTGCGGCTTAATGTTGTTGGAGCTGGGTGTCCAGATATCCACCGGGGTAGGGGAAGCGGTATTGGAGATTTGGTGCATGAACTGCGTGGTACGCGTGTAAGAGGCTTTCAGGGCCTGGTCATCGTTCAGGTTGTACCGCACGTTGATGCGGGGCTCCAGGTAGTGATAGTTGGTGATCACTTCATTGGCCTTGTAGTCTGTGGTATGATCCAGCGGTTTGCGGATGCCCGGTGTAGTATCGCGGAAATAATATGCGGTGCCGGCGCCCAGGTACGCAAAGTCGGAGAAGCGGAGGCCGTATTGTACCCCAAATTTCTTCCCAATCTTGTATTCATGATCTATATACACGGCTGCTTCCACGGCGTGCTTGTCCGGCAGGATGGTGGCCATCTGGTCTTGCCCGCTGGAACCTATGCCTGTACCGGGTTTGAAGGTATAGTAAATCGCATTGGCGCCAAAGTGGATGGTGTTGCTGCTATTGAGATAGTAGGTGAATGCCGGTTTAAAACCATAGTTCTTGATATTGGATTTCCAGCTATAACCTTCGCTTTGTTCGTTAGGGTCCTTGCTGGTGCTGTTATTAAAGCTGATGTTGTAATCATAGTTGCTGTAATAAGCGGTGGCATTCAGGAAGATGCGGTCTGTAAACACATGGTTCCAGCGCACACTGGCGGTGGAGTTGCCCCAGTTCAGGTTTGCCTGTTTCTGGAAGCCAAATACGTCGCGCCCCAGGTAGCCGCTTACAAACAGGGTATTGTTCTTATTGAGTTTAAAATTGAGCTTGCCGGTAATGTCGTAGAAGTTCAGTTTCGTGTCTTTCATATCGCCTTTGAGGAAAGGTTTCATGAGCACGTCCACATAAGAGCGGCGGGCTGCCAGGATGAAAGAGGATTCATCTTTTTTGATGGGGCCTTCCACGCTTACACGGCTGAAGATGTCGCCGATACCGCCATTCACCTGCATTTTCTGGTTGTTGCCATCTTTCATGCGGATGTCCAGTACGGAGGAAGTACGGCCGCCAAATTCGGCAGGGAAGCCACCTTTCATGAGGTTGAGGCTTTTTACCGCATCAGGGTTGAACACAGAGAAGAAGCCCAGCATGTGGGAGGAGTTGTATACCGGGGCCTCATCCAGCAGGATCAGGTTTTCATCGGTGGCACCACCGCGCACATTGAAACCGGAGGACCCTTCCCCCACGGTGGTTACGCCCGGGAGCGACTGGATAGCGCGCAGCACATCCACTTCACCCATGAAGGTGGGCATCTTTTTCATCTGGGCCATGCTCAGTTTTTGCAGGCCGGTGCTCATGGTGTTTACCGGCTTGTCATTTTGCTTGCCGGTGATGGTCACCTCGTTCAACTGGCTGCTGGACTGTTCCAGCTTTACATCCAGTGATTGGTTGCCTTTAAGGACTACAGTGGTCTTGTAAGTGGTGTAACCTACATAAGTGAACTGCAGTTCGTGCGTGCCGGTGGGTAGGGTAAGGCTGTAGAAGCCGTACTCATTGGTCACCGTGCCGAGGCCGGAACCCGGTACGCCAATGGAAATGCCGATGAGGCTTTCGCCGTTCTGTTTGTCTTTTACATAGCCCCGGAGGGTGTAGCGTTGCTGTGCCATAGCGGTTTGCGCCAGCAATACTGTGAGCAGCAGCACAAACGCGTTGCGGATTGTTTTCATAGCCGGTGGTCGTTTAGGTAAAACCAGTTTTTAGAATGTCGTGCTAATCAGACACGCCATCAATGGTCTACCCTCATGAGGGTGTTAAAAAAGTTTTAAGTAGTGAGTGACGGGTATCCGGCCGCATAGCCGGTAAAGCGGGGGCTGATATTTTGCCCCGCTACATTAAGAATGTGCAAAAAAAGTGGTTTTAAGGGTAGGGTGGGCGGTTTTTCGACCAATCTTTTTGAAAATTATAGGAACGGGCTTCACTGGATAACAAAAAAACGCAGGCCCCGGGAAAGGACTGCGTTTACGGTATGATCGGGCCTCAATTGTCCTGGTGCCTAGTAAGCCAGCGTAAAGCGGCGTTTAATGTGCTGTGGGTTTTCCAGTTCATCTACAATGGCCACTGCAAAGTCCTTGGTGGAAATGCGGCTGTCGCCTTTTTCATCTGCCACTACCTGGTCTGTGCCCAGGCGGAACTTGCCGGTACGGGGGCCGGGCTCTATGATCATGGCGGGGCTGAGCACGGTCCAGTCCAGGTCATCCTGGGCCTTGATGGTATAGAAAGCCTCGCGGGTAGCGGTGGCACCGGCTTTCCAGACCTCGGGAAATTCCGGGGTGTCCAGCAGTTGCAGGCCCGGCTCTATTTCCAGGCTGCCGGCGCCGCTCACGGCAATGAAGCGCTTAATGCCGGCATCGCGGGTGCCATTGAGAATGCTGCGGATGGCGCGGCCGTAGGTATCTATGATGTCTGATGCATCATGGCCGGCATTGTAGGCGCTGATCACCGCATCGTTGCCTTCCAGGGCGGCGGCCAGGGCATCTTCATCCAGTACGTCTGCCTTGATCACGGTAAGATCAGGAGATTGGATGGTGATCTTGGAAACATCGCGTACGATAGCGGTTACGTGGTGGCCGCGATCCAGGGCTTCTGCGAGGATCTCTTTGCCAATGAACCCAGAGGCGCCAATGAGAGCTACTTTCATGATCTTGTGTTTAAAGTGTATCTATATGAATGATATGCTGTGCTTGCACAAATCGGAAGCCAAGTTTCGGTTGGATTTGTTAATAGTATTGTTGTAAAAAATATTACAGTTTCAGGTAAAAAAGATAGAGGATGTTTTATGCGTTGCTGCGGGGGCTTCTTTGCCTTGCAGCTGCTTGTGGCGCCCTTTGATGGTGATTGTGCCGGGTTTATGCCTGGTGTAACAGGGACAGCATTCTCTGGGGCGGAGGTATTGAATTTATCCCTTGTGTTGTAATGGCTGGGCGGCTTCCTTGCCTTTGCAGCCGCCAAACTGGGTACAGAACTCCTGCAGGCTGATGTCCTGCAGGCAATGGTGCACGGCATTGTCTATGCGGCAGAAGAGGTGATCCAGCGAAATGTTGATGCGCTTGCCTACGGGGCAATCTTCACTGGGCTGGTTGGGGGAGTAGCTGAAAATATGATTCTCTTTGATGGCCGCAAAAACATCGGAGAGCAGGATCTGGTCTACCGGGCGGGTAAGGCGGGAGCCGCCGTTCTTGCCTTCCTTGCTTTCTACCAGGCCGGCCATGCGCAGGGCACCCAGTTCTTTGCGCACCAGGGCGGGGTTTGCATTGAGGGAGCCGGCGAGGTACTCGGAAGAGGTCCATTCCTCTTCGCTGGTAGCGAGGAGGGAGAGGATGTGCACTGATATGGCGAATTTGCTTTTTACCATTCTGTAATAACGAGAATTACAGTACAAAGTTAAGCCGGGAATTGCAGACGGCAAAACTTTTGGGCCTTTTTTGTAAGGGTGGGGCCTCCCTCTTTTAAGGGCTGCGTCCCGGTTCCGGGACCGGTAGTCGCTGGTACGGAAGTCCGCTGAAGAATTTGAACAGCAAACCGGCATCGCACTGTCAATAGGCATACATTGAATGCACCCCGGGTATACGCTGTAAAAGGAAGCGGGCTGCATTCATTGTGCAGGATGCAGCCCGCTTTGTTTTGAATGGCCTTAAGAAGGTAGTATGGATGGATATTACCGGGTCAGCGTTTAGCAAATGCGATGGCATGCGTTTGGGGGGCGGGTTTCATTGCGCTTACCTGTTCCGTATTTACCGGTTTTTTCATGGTCACCACGGTGGTATTACTTGGGAATAGCACTGCCAGCGTGGGCGCAATTACCAGTGACACGATGGACATCAGTTTGATGAGGATGTTCATAGACGGGCCGGAGGTATCTTTGAAGGGATCGCCTACGGTATCACCGGTCACAGAGGCTTTGTGGGGCTCTGATTTTTTGTAATAGGTTTCACCATTGATCACCACTCCTTTTTCAAAGGACTTCTTGGCATTGTCCCAGGCGCCGCCGGCGTTGTTCTGGAAGAGGCCCATCAGCACACCACTCACCGTGGCGCCGGCCAGGAAACCGCCCAGTACTTCCGGGCCAAAGAGGAAACCGATAAGCAGGGGAGAGATCAGCGCAATGGCGCCGGGCAGCAACATTTCACGGATAGAAGCATTGGTGGAAATGGCCACGCATTTTTCATATTCGGGCTTGCCGGTGCCTTCCAGGATGCCGGGGATCTCGCGGAACTGGCGTCTTACTTCTTCCACCATGGCCATGGCTGCGCGCCCTACCGCCGCAATGGCCAGGGAAGAGAAGATGAAGGGGATCATACCACCTACAAAGAGACCGGCCAGTACATCTGCCTGGTAAATATCAATACCGTGGATATGGGATACCCCTACAAAAGCGGCAAACAGTGCCAGGGAGGTGAGCGCAGCAGAGGCAATGGCAAAGCCCTTGCCGGTAGCAGCGGTGGTGTTGCCCACGGCATCGAGGATGTCTGTTTTTTCACGCACATCTGCGGGCAGTTCGCTCATTTCTGCGATGCCGCCTGCGTTATCTGCAATGGGGCCAAATGCGTCAATGGCCAGCTGCATGGCGGTGGTGGCCATCATGCCGGCTGCGGCAATGGCCACCCCGTACAGGCCTGCAAAATGGTGGGAACCGTAAATACCGGCAGCCAGCACCAGCACGGGCAGCATGGTAGATTCCATGCCCACGGAAAGGCCGCCAATGATGTTGGTAGCATGGCCGGTGGCGGACTGGCGGATGATAGACAGCACGGGGCGTTTACCCATAGCCGTATAATATTCTGTGATGATGCTGATAAGGGTACCTACTACCAGGCCCACTACGATGGCGCCAAACACGCCGTCACGGGTAAAGGATTGCCCGCGCAGTACCAGCTGGCCGGTGGGCATGATCCACATGGTAAGGAAGTAGGTGGCAATGGCGGTGAGCACGATGGAGCCCCAGTTGCCCATGTTCAGGGCTTTCTGTACCACGTTGGTATTGAGACCGGCGGCATCGCTCACCCGCACAAAGAAGGTGGCAATGATAGAGAAGATGATGCCAATGCCTGCAATGAGCATGGGCAGCAGGATGGGGGAGAGACCGCCAAAATTGTCGGCAGCAGTGGTTTCTGAGCCCAGTACCATGGTGGCCAGCACGGTGGCTACGTAAGAACCGAAAAGGTCTGCACCCATACCGGCTACGTCACCCACATTGTCACCTACGTTATCCGCAATGGTGGCGGGGTTGCGGGGATCATCCTCGGGAATGCCGGCTTCCACTTTACCTACCAGGTCAGCGCCTACGTCTGCCGCCTTGGTGTAGATGCCACCGCCCACGCGGGCAAAGAGGGCAATGCTTTCCGCACCCAGGGAAAAGCCGGTGAGCACCTCGATGGTCTTGGTCATTTCAAATGTATTGGCGCTGGCGCCGAAATAAGCTTTAAGCACGATAAATAAACCACCCAGGCCCAGTACGGCCAGGCCGGCTACGCCCATGCCCATCACAGAACCGCCGGTAAAGGATACCTGCAGGGCCTTGGCCAGGCTGGTACGCGCTGCCTGCGCGGTGCGCACATTGGCCTTGGTAGCGATCTTCATACCAATGAAGCCTGCGCTGGCGGAAAACACGGCGCCCATAATAAAGGCTACGGCAATGGTCCAATCTGAATTAGGATGGGAAGCGCCCATAAAACCGAGCAGGAGGGCGGCGATGATCACGAAGTAGATCAGTATTCTGTACTCTGCTTTGAGAAAGGCCATGGCTCCATCGGCAATGTGTTTGGCGATTTCTGTCATGCGCTCATTTCCTGCATCCTGGCGGGACACCCATGCACTACGCAGGGCGGTAAATAACAAGGCTATGATTCCAAAAAACGGGACTAGATAAACGATGTTCATACTGATACTATGGTTTTTATAATCGTGGAAATAGGTGACTTCAATCAAATGCCGGTATCGTTCATCTGTCTGTCGCAGGCTATGCTGGCGGAGGCTAAAATATCGTCGGAGTTTTCACGGGCGTTACCGGCAAAACATTCAACAATATAACAATTTAACATTTAACAGGGAAGATTTTTGGAGCGGGCGCGGGGGCTTATTTTGCCCCCGCAATTTCCAGGTAGGCGGGGCCTATGAAGCGCACAATACCGCTGGCAGTAAGGGCTTCCTGGCTCATAGCGGCGGCGCCCAGGTCGCCGGCCAGGCCGTGCAGCCAGACGCCCAGGATCATGGTATGTTCCGGTGAGTACCCCTGGGCCAGTATCCCGGCCAGCAGGCCGGTAAGCACATCCCCGCTGCCGCCGGTGGCCATGCCGGCATTGCCGGTATTATTGAAATACACCTGCCCTTCCGGTGTGGCGATGGCGGTGTAGCGGCCTTTGAGCAGGATGTACAGGCTGTATTGCTGCGCTGCGGCGGACAGTTTTTCCAGCCGCTCCACATCATTGCCCGAAGGGCCAAACATGCGCTCAAATTCCTTGGGATGGGGCGTAAGCAGGGAGTGTTTGGGCACCTGTTCCAGCAGGTACCGTTCCGCACCTAAGATGTTGAGGGCGTCTGCATCTATCACCATGGGGTCGTGGTAGCGCTGCAGCAGCTTTTCAAAGGCTTTGGCAGTGTCGCCACTGGTGCCCAAGCCGGGGCCAATGGCTACGGTCTTGTATTTGCCCTGGCCGTCCGCGGTTACGGCTTCGTGGAATTGTACGCTTTGTTGCCCGCCGTCATCCACCAGGCACATGGCAGGTGGTACGGTGCTTTGTATAATGTTATAGCCGCATTCCGGCACATATACGGTGAGCAGTCCTACTCCTGCGTGCAGGCAGGCCTGTGCACTGAGCACGGCGGCGCCTATTTTTCCATAACTGCCGGCTATGAGCAACGCGTGCCCGTATGTGCCTTTGTGTGAAAAGGGCAGGCGGGGTTTATAAATGCGGTGGATCATTTCCATGTCCACCACCTGGTAGCGTGTAGGCGTTTGCGTTAGATAGTCCCTGTGCAGGCCAATGGGGAGGATGTGCACTTCGCCTACGCGGGCTGCATTTTCCGGTAGTACAAAGGCTAGTTTATATACCTCGAAGCTCAGCGTATGCCGGGCTTCCACGGTGAGCAGGTCTTTACTGCTCTCATCTGCTTTGAGGCCGGAGGGCAGGTCTATGGCAATGATGGGGTACTGGTCCTGCAGGGCGTTAATGTGCTGCACTGTTTGGGCTACCAGGCCTTCCAGGGGCCGGCTTATACCGGTACCAAAAAGCGCGTCTACGATAATGGCATTGGTGGGTAGTTCGGGGAAGGCGTCTTCCGGTTGCAGCATGATCAGGGATGCGGCTTCCCCGCCGCGCAGGGCGGCCTGGTTGGCGCGGTTATCGGCAGAGAACTTATCGGTGTAGTGGAGCAGGTAGGCTTTGGCTTCAAAGCCATGTTGCTGGAGCAGGCGGGTAGTGGCCAGGCCATCGCCCCCGTTATTGCCTGCGCCGCAAAAAATATGAAAGGAGTGCCCGGCGCCGTACCGGCCAATGAGCCACTGCGTGCATTGTGTGGCAGCTTTTTCCATCAACCGCAGGCTGGTGATGGGGGTATGTTCAATGGTATATGCATCGGCGGCGCGTACCTGGTCTGCAGTGAAGATCTTCATACCGTTAAGGTACGGTATAAAAACAGCAAAACCCCGGCCGGAGCCAGGGTTTTGCTTATAATGCTTGCCAGCAAAATTTAGAAAGTGTAGCGGGCAGAAACGCCGCCCATCTGCTCACCGATGTACTTGGTGGGGCCTACGAAGTTTACATAAGGCTTAAGGTCTGCGCTGAGGTTCAGCGGAATGTTCTTGAAGGTGTAAGACACGCCGATGATGCCGTCTATACCGGGAGAAGCGTAAGCGCCGCTGCCGTCCTTGCGATAACGGTCGTAGTCAAAATCCAGGCGGTCATAAATACCCAGGTGCACACCACCACCGAAGAAGAGTGACCATTCTTTGTGCTGGGGCACAATGTTCAGGTTGTACTCATACAAGGCGGTAACGGTGAAATTGCCACGGCGGTTAAAGTCTGTTGCTGCAATGCCTTCAATGGAGTGTGGGCCTCCGTCGAACATGTGTTTAATGGTAAAGCCGATGAGGAAGGGATTCACTCTCACCCCAATGGCGGTGCTGTAACCGTCTTCTACCGGCGTGGGATGGCCGGAGGCGCGGTGCTGGGCCATGGCGCTGAAGGAGACAATACTGCAAAGGCTGAGAAGGAACACAAGTTTTTTCATATGGTTTTTCTTGTTTAGTAATAAGCAATGTTGTGTGTAAACTATATCGCGTTTTATCGGTTTCCGAAAGTGTAGCGCACAGACAACGCAAACTGCGCCAGCTCTGCGGAATTATTAAAATGTACGGCCGGTTTCCAGTCCAGGCCCAGGTTTACCGGAATGGTTTGAAAGTTATAATCCGCTCCGGCTATACCATCCAGCCCGCTGATGAACTTCCAGGTGGAATTTTCTTCGCGGGTGCCGGCGTGCAGGCCACCGCCCAGGTACCATCCAAAGCCATCAATGGTGAGGGCGGAAAGGTCAAAACGATATTCATACAGGGCCGTGAGTGATACCGTACGGTCATAAATACCAAGGATGCCTTCCGCACCGGAATGATCATCGAACCAGTAACGGCCGGTTACGCCCAAAGGTATACCCAGCCTGCCTCCCAGCTGCGCACGACCCGCGGTCTGTGCCTGTACGGCCACTGTGCAACCGATGATGATCAACACGAATAAAATGCGTTTTTTCATTGACAGAGCAAATTAGCAATAACGGTGCCATGGAATATAATTTCCAGGTTTCAATTTTCCAATCCACTGGAAATCATTCTTTTCCAATCGCAAATTTCAATCCCGATGCTGCCACTAAAACGTTGTAACAGGGATACTTAGTATAACCGTTGGCGATAGGGCGGGGCTTCATTTCTTTTTCAGGGCTGCAAAATATAAAAAACCGGTGACACCTGCCAGTAAAGATGCAGCTATAATTCCGATCTTGGCAATGTCTTGTAATAACGCGTCTGAGAAGGCCAGCGTGGCAATGAAAATAGACATGGTAAATCCTATACCTGCCATGAAGCCCATGCCCAGCAACTGTTTCCAGCCGAGGCTTTCCGGCAGCGCCACCAGCCTGGTTTTTACGCCCAGCCAGGAAAACAGCAAAATGCCCAATGGTTTGCCTGCAAATAAACCCAGCATAATGGCCACGCTAAGCGGGTGCACCAGGGCGGGGCCCATGGGCCAGGGCAACTGTATGGCGGTATTGGCCAGGGCAAACAAAGGCATCACGATAAAATTAACCGGGACATGGATCCTGTGTTCCAGTGTATGCGTTACCGTTAGTGGCATACAAAATGCCAGCAACACACCTGCAATGGTGGCATGTATGCCGGAATTGAACATGCAGTACCAAAGCGCTGTGCCGGCGGCCAGGTACCATCCCGTGCGTTTTACACCGCTCATATTCAGCACCACCAGTATAGCCATACAGGCGGCTGCGCCACCCAGGTAAGCCCAGTGAAGGGCATCCGTGTAGAAGATAGCAATGGTGGCAATGGCGCCCAGGTCGTCAATGATGGCCAGCGCCATGAGCAGCACCTTTACAGCCGGGGGCACGCGCCTGCCCAGCAGGGACAGGATGCCCAGGGAAAACGCAATGTCTGTAGCCATGGGAATGGCCCAGCCACTTTGCAGATGGGTGCCTGCATTGACACTGAGATACAGCAACGCAGGGCACAGCATACCACCCAGTGCTGCCAGTGCCGGCATCAGGGCTTTCTGTAGGGAGGAGAGCGCGCCGTTTACCAGCTCCCGCTTTATTTCCATACCGGCCAGCAGGAAAAATGTGGCCATGAGGGCATCATTCACCCAGGCTAAAATATCGTGTGGCAGGTGTAAAAAGGAAGGGGCGGGCGTAGGCATCTCCCAGAAGTGCTTCCAGGCCTGTTGCAGCGGGGAATTGGCCAGGGATAAGGACAGCAGGGTGCAAAGCAGGAGCAGGATCCCGATAGACCTGCTGTCCTTTATAAGATCGTGTAGCCATGTACGTGAGTAGGAGCGTACTGCCATAGTCATGAAGTTGAACGTATAAGCCGTGCCGGTACTCCCAGCCGGTTATTTAGTTACCTAATAATTCGTATTTCGATTTGGGCTGGCGCGCGGGCTCCCAGTGGAAATTACCCAGCAGCATCTTATCCAGCGGGCGCTGGGAGAAGGGATACATGGTGCCTTCTGCATCTTTTATCAGCACTACTTTATACAACTGGTTATCCTGGAAATGGATGTTGATGATAGCTGCCAGCGACTTGTTCACACTCAGGTACGCACTGTCTGAGTCCTGGATGTAATAGATCGCTTCCGCATTCCCATCCACGTGCATCCAGTCCAGTTTATTATCTACAAAATAGCCGGTGATCATGTTACCCTTGATCTGGTTGTACAAGCCGGGATCCGTTTCGTTTACAATGAGGCCGTTATTATTCAGCAGGATCTTATCCGCCTTCTGGTCTTTGGTGAAAAGGTAAATGGTATCGCCACTTAGCTGGGTTTTGATGTTGGCCCAGAGCAGCGGGTTTTTAAACATGCGGAAGGTGGAGTCGATAGTAGAGTAGTAGGCACTGTCTGCCACGCCCTGCAGGGAATCTGACCAGATGCGCACGTTATGGTAAGCAAGTACATAACGCTGTTCCGTGGTGTCTTCCGCGTTGAAAGCCGTATCCGGCGGGGGAGGCAGCTGGGCTACCTTTGGCAACGTGTCCTGCTGCGTGGAGTCATTTAATGCGCCCGGTTTGCGATGGCCGGGCAGCAGACCGCGGTTAATAATGGTATCACCGCCATTGCGGACCAGCAAGGAATCGTGCTGGCGGCCAAAGTTGACCTCCAGACTATCGGTAGGCACATTGGCGTCTGCCATGCGCTGGAAGGCATTCCTGGCGGCCGTATCGCCGGGCAGGGGCACGCGGGCCGGGAATAATTTTTTAACACTGTCTGTGGAAACGCCCGGTGGCAGCTGCTTCCGGAGGGAGTCCATCCCCTGGCGACGCAGGCGTGCTATGCTGTCTGTGCTGATATGGGCCACACTGTCCGCTGCCGGGGGCAGGGGGGGCAGCTTGGGTGTTTCCTCTTCTTCTTCGTCCGTATTGTATTTGGCCGTAAGGCTATCTGCGGCTACCAGGTGGCGTGGGGCATCCATCCTGGCTTTTTTGGTAACGCGGTTTTGCTTGCGGATGGAATCCTGTCTTTTGGCCTCCCGCTCCAGGCTGTCCCTGCGGCGGTTCATGGCCCTGATCTCCTGGCGGGTGATCACGCCGGAAAACAAGGTATCAGCGGCCATCATGAGGGTATCCTGGTCTTTTTCCATGATCATTACCGGCTTCTGGGTGGCCAGTACCGTTTTCTTCACCTGGTCCACTTCTGCGTGGTTGGAAAGGAGGGACATTTTATTGATGGTGTCGTGGTACACCACGTTGCCGTCTGCAAAAGCTTTACCATTCAGCTTGTCCACGCGGATGGTTTCTGCCTGCACGGTGCCGGTACTGTCTTCGATGATAGGGCGGTTGCCGAAATTGCCGGTACCATCCACGGTGTTGTAATAGCCGCTGGTGGTGTACATCACGGTTTTGCCGTCATTGATGGTGGTGGGCGCCATGAAGGTGGCTATCTTGGTTTCCGTGTTGTACAGCAGGGTATCTGTGCTCATGGTGTATTGCGGATCTACCAGCAGTACATCATTTTTAAAATAAGCGTCTTTGGTATCTGCATAGTAGTAGCCTTGTTTGGAAGTGAGCACGCTCTGGCCGTTCACCAGCTTGCCTCCTTTCTCGTAGGTGCCTATGCGGGCGTTCATGTCATAGTGCAGTTCGGGGCCGGTAATGGTCACCTTACCGTCTGTGAGGCGGGCGTTATCGCGCAGGGTGGCCTGTTTGGTAAAGCCTTCGTAGTGCAGGTAATCGCCGTAGATATGGATGCTGTCTGCCTGGTTAATGTGCACATGGCCATAGGCATCCATCACGTTGGCTTTGCGGTCCAGGTAGGCGCTGTCGCAGGAGAGGATGGCATTGTCCTGGCGGAAAGCCACGTCTCCTATGAATTTGGTAAGCTGCACAGTGTCCTTGGTGGTGCTGTACAGTACACCGGCTTTGAGGATGTTGATCACTGTACCGGCGGAGGTGTCTTTTTTAGGCACAGGCAGGGCGGGCTGCACCACCGGCTGGATCTTTACCGGCGCGGGCGGTGCTTTCACAGGCACGGGGTGTCCGCCTTTTACCGGCACAGGTTTTACGATGGGTGCGGGCGGAACTTTCTTCACCTGGGCAAAAACCGCGGGCATGGCCAGGGTAGCGGCGAAGAGCAGCAGGCCGTATCTGAATGATTTCATGTTGTGCTGGATCATTTGGCCGAATCAGCAGGGATGGGCCTCATTTTTTCTTTTTTACCGAACAGGGAGAAGTGTACGTACCGTTTAGGATTGTACCGGAGGTCTTCCAGCAGTTTATTGAGGTTGCTGGTGGAGGCCTGCAGGTTGTTATACACGTTCTTATCGTTGAGCATCAGCCCTATGGTGCCGTTGCTGTTATCAATATTATTCAGGATAGACTTCAGGTGGTTGACGCTGCCCTGCAACTGGTGCAGGGTGCTGTCCAGCTGCCCGTTTGCCAGTGCATCGGTGGTTTGCTGTGCATTGCCCAGGATAGCGGTGATCTTGTCGTTATTATTCTTAAGGTTTTCGCTGATGGCGGCAAAGTTGTTGAAGGTCTTATTCACGCTGCCTTTGTCCGGGTCCAGCATTACATTGATGGATGCGGAGGCATCGGAGAAGTGGTGCATGGTATGATTGAGGTGGCCCATGGTCTCTTTGAGATTCTGCTGGGTGGTGGCATCAAAGATGGTATTCACCGTTTGCAGTACGGAGTCTACTTCGGTGAGGGTGCCCTGTACTTTGTTTACCAGCGGGTCCAGCTGGGCTTTGAGTGCGTCCGTGATGGAGCCGTCCAGGGAGGAATTAATGGTGTCCTTATCCTGCAGGTTTTCCGGGGAGTTACCAAAACTGAGGGTCACGGTTTTGGTGCCCAGCAGGTCACTGCTGATGCGGGCCACGGTATTTTTCGGGATGTCAATTTTCTTGTTGATGCGCAGGGCCACGAGGATCTGGCCCCCGCTGCGGTCCAGCAGCTCCAGGCTTTTCACGCTGCCTACATTCAGCCCGTTCACCTGCACAAAGTTGGCAGGTTGCAGGCCGTTCACCTGGTTGTATTTTGCGTAGATCGTAAAGGAATGGGAAAAGAGACTATTTCCTTTCAAGAGGTTAAACCCGATCACCAGCATAACGATGGCTACGGTGGCGATGATCCCAACCTTTGTTTCATTAGAGACTTTGAGCATTGCAATACGGATACGTTCGTTGCAAAAATATGTAAAAAGAGTAAGCGGGGCGTGGGAGTGGGGGAATTATTCGGGGAAGTACAGGAGATGGGCTAAAAAGGGAAATGGGGACTAGCGCCGTGCCTCAAGGCGGCTACCGTTGCGGTCTATAATGAAGGCGTCTTTAAATCCGAGTTTCTTTGCGTTGCGCAGGGCGGTGTTTGCCTGGGCGAAGGTTTTGTAGTTAACGCAGTAATACTTGTATACTTTTTTGCGGCCGGAGGAGATGGTTTCTTTGACGATAGTGGCTTTCAGTTTTGCGAACACTTGGGCGTGGGGGGTGTAGGATTCAGGACTGGTCATCACCTGGATGCGATAGCTACCGGTAGCTGCCACGGCATTGGCAATGTTTTCGTGGGTACGTTCCCGTAATTTATCCCTGGAAGCCGCTGCCGGCGGGGCTTTCTTCCCCGATCGGCTGCTGGCCAGCACTTCCTTGCCCTGCTTGCCGCGTACGGTGGCGGCCACGGAAGTGCGGGAGGTGGTGCGGCTTGCGGCCCCGCCGGGTTTAGCCGGTTTCCGGGTGGAAGCCATATCGGACTGCTTGCTGTGTGCAGCGGTTTCCATTTTATTACGCAGGCTGGACTGGGGTGCCGGTGTACGCTTTGCAGGCGTGGCGGAGGCCAGCATGGTCTTATCTTTTACCGGGGCGTGTTTCTTGCTGCGGGTGGTGGGCGTGGGCAGGTCGTTGGAAGTGGGGGCGCCAAAACGTTCCAGTTCTTCCTTGTAGCGCTGGATGGCCTTGTAGATGGAGGTGGCGGTGGCCATCTGTCCTTCCTGGGAGTTGAGGAAGTCTTCTTCTTCCGGGTTGCTGATAAAGCCTACTTCCACCAGTACGCTGGGCATGGCCGTGCCGGACAGCACCCAGATACCTTTTTCATTACGCTGGCGGGCACCGCGGCTCAGGCGGCCGGTTTTGGTAAATTCATCCTCGATCAGGCCGGACAGGCGCAGGCTCTGGTCAAAGTAGGCATTGCGCAGCGTATTGAGCATAATAAACGTAGTAGGATCGGTAGGGTCCATGTTAGCGCGGGTGGAGTCATCATCCAGCACGATCACGGAGCTGCTGTGCTGCTTGAGTGATTCCAGTTTGGCGTTGTTCTTACTGGTGGCCCAGATGTAGGTTTCCGTGCCTTTTGCCTCGCTGGGGAAATAGGCATACACCGGCTCGCGCACGGTCACTTTCCTCTTTCCTTTTTTCCTTACCACGGTGCGGTAATTGACCACCTTACGGATCTTGGCGGTGGAATTACAGTGGATGGAGACAAACAGGTCGCCGTGTGCATCGTTGGCTATTTCGGCTTTGCGGTGTACATCGTCAAAACGGTCTGTGGTACGGGTGTAGACTACTTTCACATCGGGCATGTTGTCTTCAATCAGTTTGCCCAGTTTCAGGGCCACGGCCAGGGTCACCTGTTTTTCCGTGGAATAACTGCCCCTGGCGCCCGGATCTTCGCCACCGTGGCCAGCGTCAATGACGATAGTGTGGATTGGTGTGTCGTGCCTCCAGGGCTTTTTGCCGCCCGTGGTGGCGTAAATAAACAGGGAGCTTACCAGGACTGTTCCCAGGCTAAAGATCCAAAATCGTTTACGGCGCATGCTTCTCATCTCGTTTTTTAATGGGTATCTTTTGTCGTCAGGTAAAAATAAATGAGTTATTTTTCAGTTAGTATAGAAAATATCGCATATGTATGATGCTGTCACATTTAATGTGCCAGTTAGTCGTATTTTAACAAGGCCTTGTTATTAATTTGTATAAAAACATGTAGGTTTGTGCCCGCTCTGACACATGCACGCTCGATACAAAAATAACTATAAAAAGTTTTTCCGGTCGCTATACCTGCTGCTTGCGGGTATAATTCTGGTATTTCCGTTCATCCTGGATACAATGGGGCACCCGGTGTTCCATGCCCTTCACCCCAGCGCCGTGTATGCGTCGCCAGACACAGTGCCTGCCAGAAAGCCCGTGAAAGCCGCTGCCAAGGCCATTGCCCTTAATAACGACACAACGCACAAACCTGGTACAGACAGCAGTAAAAAAGCTGCAGACAGTGCCCATGCCGCACCACAGGACTCTATTCCTGCGGGGTTTGTGACCGAAGAAAGCCAGCGCAACGTGGACACGGTGCATGTGAAATTGTCCAAGGACAGCCTGGATGCGCCTGTAAATTATAAGGCCCGCGACTCCATCGTGCTGGTGGTGCCGGAGAAAAAATTCTACCTGTACGGTAATGCCAATACGAAATACAAGGACGTAGACCTTACGGCCGATAAGATGGACTATGCCCAGGGCACCGGCGTGATGCATGCCATGCCATCCAAGGACACCGCCGGCAAGCTGGTAGGCCGCCCGGTGATGGTGAACGGGGGACAGACCTTTGATTCTGATACCCTGCTGTATAATATCGGATCGCAAAAGGCATTGATCTATAACACCCGCTCCCAGTATGGAGAAGGCTTCATAGCCAGCCAGGTGACCAAAAAGGCGCCGGACAATACCATTTTCGGTTTCAAGAACGGCTACACCACCTGTAACCTGGATACGCCCCACTTTGCCTTCCGTGCCCGCAAGATCAAGGTGATCCCCAACAAACTGGTGATCTCCGGCCCGGCAAACCTGGAGATCATGGGCATTCCCACACCACTTTATATTCCTTTCGCTATTTTCCCGCTGTCCACCGGCCAGCGTTCCGGCCTGCTGCCCCCGCAGTACACCACGAACGTGCAGAAGGGCCTGGGCCTGGAGAATGGTGGTTATTATATAGGCCTGGGGGATAATTTTGACATGACCCTGCGCGGCAGCGTGTTCTCCTACGGTAGCTGGGCACTCACGGCCGCCCCCACCTACCGCGTACGGTACCGGTACAGTGGCGGCATGACGCTGAGTTTTTCCAATACCCGCTTTGGCGACCCGGCGGTGAAGCAGGACTTCAGTACCTCGCGCGACTTCCACGTGACCTGGAACCACACCATGGACAGTAAAGCCCGCCCTGGTACTACGTTTGGGGCCAGTGTGAACTTTGGTACCTCTTCTTATAACAAGTACAACGTAACGGATTACAACACGCGTGTAAACAATAACATTGGCTCGTCCATCACATTTTCCAAGAGCTGGCAGGGCAAGCCTTACAACCTGTCACTGGGCCTTACGCACTCCCAGAACCTGCAGACCCGTGACATGACCGTGTCTTTCCCGAACGCCGCTTTTACGGTGAACACCATTTATCCTTTCCAGCCGAAAGAGGTGGTAGGCACGCCAAAGTGGTATTATAAAATAGGGGTGGGCTACACCGGTAACCTGCAGAACAGTGTGTCTATCAAGGACTCCCTGTTTGGCAAGCAGCAGATGTGGGATGCTATGCAGACCGGCTTCCAGCACAATGTGCCCATCAGCCTCTCGCTGCCGGTGATGAAGGGCTTTACCCTGAGCCCTGGTATCAGTTTCTCTGACCGCTGGTACACCAAAGAGATCATCCGCACCTGGAACCCTGGTGAATACAATCCCGCGCGTGACACCCTGGGTAAGATAGATACCACCTACCGCCAGGGCTTCTTCCAGTCGCCGGACGTGAGTGCCAGTATCTCACTTACCACGGCACTGTACGGGATGTACCAGTTCCATCATTCTAAAGTGCATGCCATCCGCCACGTGCTGCGCCCCACCCTCGGGATGTCTTACCGGCCAGACCTCAATAAGAAATACTTCTATGACCTGCGCTATGGCAACCGGCCGGAGGAGGTGCAAAGGGTCTCTTATTTTGACGGGTCCAATGTGGGAGCGCCTTCTTCGGGCGCCTCAGGGGCTATTAACTTTGGGATAGATAATAACCTGGAGATGAAGGTGTATTCGAAAAAGGACACCTCGGCCCTGCATGAAAAGAAAGTGAAACTGCTGGATGGTTTTGGGATCAATGGATCTTATAACCTGCTGGCGGATTCGCAGAAGCTGTCGAACTTCAGCCTGTATGCGCGTACCAACCTGTTTGATAAGCTCAATATCACCGCGGCGGGTACACTGGACCCATATGTGTATGATGCGCATGGATTGCGTACCAACCGTTACGTATGGCAGGATGGTGCCCTGAGCCTGGGCCACCTGACCAGTGCGTCTATTGCGCTCAGCACTTCTCTTACTTCCCAATCCAAGAAGGCGAAGGAAAAAGAGAAGCAACTGCAGGACCTGGCGGAGCAGCAGAACACCGATGCGGCCGCGCTGGCGCAAAAACAGCAAGCGACGGCCATGCGTACCAACCCGGCTGATTATGTGGATTTTGACATTCCCTGGAAAGTGGATATTTCGTATAGCTTGTCGTACAACAAATCATTTTCCCTGGCCACCGGGCAGGGCGTGACCACCTTTACGCAGGCGGTGACGCTCAACGGTGATTTCAGCCTTACGCCCAAGTGGAAACTGGGAGCGCAAAGCTCCATTAACCTGAACAACTTCCAGCCTCAATATTCCAACCTGTATGTATCGCGCGACCTGCACTGCTGGCAGATGTCTATCAACGTGGTGCCATACGGTTTCTTACGCTCCTTCAGCATTACCATCCAGCCCAAGGCCGGCATCCTGCGCGATCTGCGTGTGAACAGGGCTAAGAGCTTTTATGACCAGTGATGAATTAATTGACCACAAAAATATGCCTGCATAAAAAAGGACAGATCGCGCAGATCTGTCCTTTTTGTTTATTGTGCCCTGCTTTTATTGAGGGCCTTTTACGTAGTGATCGCGCATGATGTTGAAGACTTTTTCCTTGAGAGCCGGTATATCGTCGCGGGTCATGCCTTTGGTATCGATGGGAGGCAGGAAGTCGAAGGTGACCTTGTGCGGTTCGGCATAAAAACCACCTGCGGGAATGATCTTGCGGGTGTTAAAAAGGATGGCAGGCACGATGGGTACCTGGCTATCGATAGCCAGGGAGAAAGCCCCGTCGTAGAACGGTTTCAGCGGCTCCGTGGTCCGGTTGCGTGTGCCCTCGGGGTAGAGAAGCATGTGGATGCCGAGGTCCAGGGTGGTCTTCATTTTAATATAGCTTTGCCGGCGGCTTTCTTCATCCTGGCGGTCTACCAAGATGGCGCCCAGGCGGTAAATGGGGCCAAATATGGGAATGCTGCCCATGGACTTTTTTGCAAGGGTTTTGTTGATGCCCGGTGTCATGGAGGTGGCCACCAGGATGTCTGCAAAAGAGTTGTGGTTACAGGCGATCACGTAGGTTTGTCCCGGCTGGAAATGCTCCGTGCCGCGACGGCGGATGGGGCAGCCTACCAGGGGCATGAAAAGGAACATCCAGATGCGGCCCAGGGTGATGAAGCCGCGTGTGCGGGTGGGTTCCCTGAAAAGCCAGCAGCAGTAAAGCGGGATAAGCAGGATGAGCATCAGCACTACAAAATACAGCAGGAAATAAAAAGCGTAGAGCCGGCCCAGTATTTTTCTTACTCCATTCATGGCGAAGCGTGGTTATAATTTCCAGTTTACGGGTTCACGGTTGTTACGTACAAGATACTCATTGGCTTTTGAAAAATGCCTGCAGCCAAAGAAGCCTTTGTCTGCGCTGAAAGGGGAGGGGTGCGCGGCTTTGAGCACCAGGTGTTTGGTTTCATCAATGAGCACCTGTTTGTCCTGGGCAAACTTGCCCCAGAGCATGAACACCACGTTCTCTTTCTGCTGGGACACTTTGCGGATCACGGCATCGGTAAAGTTTTCCCAGCCAATTTTACTGTGCGAAGCAGGTTCATTAGCGCGCACGGTGAGGAAAGCATTGAGCAGCAGCACGCCGTTCTCCGCCCAGGGCGTAAGATTGCCGGTATCAGGGATGGGTATGCCGAGGTCTTTATTTAATTCTTTGTAGATATTTACGAGGGAGGGGGGCGGTTTTACGCCATCCTGTACAGAAAAGCAGAGGCCGTGGGCCTGCCCGGGGCCATGGTAAGGATCCTGCCCGAGGATGACTACGCGCACGTCGTTAAAAGGTGTTTTATCAAATGCATTGAAGATGAGGGGACCAGGTGGGTAGATGGTCTTTCCCGTAAGGCGTTCTGCCTTGAGGAACATTACGATTTCATCAAAATAGGCTTTCTGAAATTCTTCCCGGAGCGGCTGTTTCCAGCTTTCGGCAATTTTAACGTCTTTAACATCCATGACGGTGAGTCTTGAGCAGCTAATATAAACAGAAAAAACGTTTTCGTAGTTTCCGGGCAGCGTGCGCGCATTATTAGATATATTGGGGCATGCAATTTCACGTTTCCGCTCTCCTGGCCGGCCTCCTGGGCCTGTCACTTTACAGCGCGCCGGTGCAGGCGCAGCGTACCGTTCGCAGCATTAACACAGACTGGCAGTTTCACCACGGTGAGCTGCATTCCCTGGCCGACACGGCAGGCTGGGAGCGGGTTTCCCTGCCCCACACCTGGAACGTCGCGGATGTAACGGATGATATGCCAGGCTATTACCGCGGGCCGGGGTGGTATAAGAAAATCCTGTATGTACCTGCATCCTGGAAGGGGCGTCATGTGCAGCTGCGCTTTGAAGGCGTAGGGCAAACGGCTGCCGTGTATGTGAATGGAAAACCCGCGGGTAGTCACGTGGGCGGCTATACGGCATTTGTGGTGCCGCTGGATGACCTGCTGCTGCAGGGAGATAGCCTTACGGCCAATGAGATCCTGGTGAGGGCGGATAACAGCTATAATGATGATATACCGCCGCTTTCCGCGGATTTTACTTTTTATGGGGGTATTTACCGTGATGTATTTTTAGAGACGGCAGGCGCCACACATTTTGCGTTGAATGACTATGCCGGCCCGGGGATTTATATACATATCCCGCAGGTTTCTGCCACGGAGGCCCAGGTAGCAGTGAGCGGCAGCATAGCCGGTGCCGGCGCGGGTTTGCGTGTGCGCATGCAGGTTACAGATGCCGATGGCAATATTGTAGCACAGCAGGAAACAAAATTGAAAAAAGGAGACACCAGTTTTCGTATAGCCATCCCTGTTATAAAGACACCACATTTATGGAGCCCGGAAGATCCTTACCTGTACCAGGTTACCGCCAGCCTGCTGCCGGAAAAGGGCCGTGAGGTGCTGGATGCCGTAAGCCAGCCATTGGGCCTGCGCTGGTTTTCTTTTGATGCGGAGAAGGGCTTTTTCCTGAATGGCAAAGCCGTGAAACTGGTGGGCGCCAGCCGGCACCAGGACTATCCCGGCCTGGGCAATGCACTGCCGGACGCACAGGGCGTCAGGGATATGGAGCTGCTGAAAGCTATGGGGGCCAATTTTGTGCGCATTGCCCATTATCCACAAGACCCAGCCGTGCTGGCCGCCTGCGACCGTTTAGGACTGCTGGCCAGCGTGGAAACGCCGGAAGTGAACCGGGTTACGGAATCCGCTGCATTTGCACAGAACAGCCAGCATATGCAGGTGGAAATGATCCGGCAAAACTTTAATCATCCCAGCATCATCATCTGGGGGTATATGAACGAGGTGATGCTGGTACCACGCTATGATAATGGCAGTGCGGCGCGTAAGGCTTATAACGCCACGGTGTATGCACAGGCCAGGGCATTAGATTCCATCACCCGGAAAGAGGATCCCTCGCGCTACACCCTGTTACCCTGTCATGGAGATTTTGACAGATACCATTCCATTGGTCTTACCAAAATACCGCAGCTATTGGGCTGGAACCTGTACCAGGGCTGGTATGGGGGCGATTTCTCCGGCCTGGATGCCTTCCTGGACCGGCATCATAAAGACCTGCCGGGCGTGCCCTTGTTGCTCACGGAATACGGAGCGGATGCGGATGAGCGCCTGCGCTCCTTTGCCCCGGTAAGATTTGATAAAACGGTGGATTATGCAGTTGCATATCACAAACACTACCTGAAAGCCGTGATGGACCGGCCTTTTGTAGCTGCCGCCATGATCTGGACGCTGGTGGACTTTAATTCCGAAGGCCGCACAGAATCTACCCCGCATATTAACAGCAAGGGCCTTGCAGATACGGAACGCAAACCGAAGGATGTGTATTATTATTACCAGTCGCACCTGTTGCAAACGCCTTTTGTAAAGATCGCCTCACGCGGATGGGATGTGCGTGCAGGCGTGGCTTTGGGTGATACGGCGTTGTATTGCAAACAGCCGGTGGAGATCTATAGCAACCAGCCGGAGGTTACCGTGCTATTGAACGGCCGCATGTTGCAGACGGTGGCGCCGGTAAATGGAGTGGCTAAAGTAGAGGTGCCTTTTGTGAATGGCCTCAATGAGCTGGAAGCAAGCAGTGGTGCGGCTTGCCGGGATGTGGTGAATATACAGTTCCACCTGGTGCCGGCTGACTTGCGGAGTGTTGTATTGCCTTTTACGTCACTGCACGTGAACCTGGGGGATGCACGTTACTTTACTGCCAATGGCGTGGCGTGGCTGCCGGAGCAGCCTTACCACCCGGGGAGCTGGGGATATGTGGGCGGCAAGGTGTATAAGATGGAACGCAGCCAGGTCCCGTACGGGAGTGGTAAAGATATTTTGGGGACGGACCTGGACCCGCTGTATCAGACCCAGCGTGTGGGGCTGGATACCTTCCGCCTGGATGTGCCGGATGGGATGTACGCGGTGACCCTGCATTTTTGTGAGTTGCTTTCTGACCGGGAGCGGCAGCAGCTGGTCTATAACCTGAATGGAGGCGCGGAGGAAACGGCCGGGAAGGCCCACCGGCGGGCGTTTGATGTACTGGTGAATGGTAGTGTGGTGCTGGAGGGGATTGGGAATGGCAATGAGCTGGTGCCGGAAAGGGCGTTTTCCACAAAAGTGATGGTGGCGGTGCACGGGGGCCAGGGAATTGTTGTAACTTTTCGTGCGTTAGCGGGAGAGGATGTGCTGAATGCCCTGGAGGTGGAGAAAATTTAGTTTTTTTGGTATGGTAAAATGGTTTAATTTTGCCGCTCCCTGCTGGAAAATGTCTCGGTAGCTCAGCTGGATAGAGCAACTGCCTTCTAAGCAGTAGGTCATTGGTTCGAATCCAATCCGGGACACTTTATTTTATCACAAAAGCCGCTACAGTAGCGGCTTTTGTCGTTTGGCGGCGCTTCTATCAGTTTTTACAATACACCTATCTTTACGCAGATACACTACGTTTACACCGCTTATTTTTACAACCATCAGCCAATTTTTTTTACAACCATTTAAAACCAATAAGAATATGGCAATTGTAAAAGTCATTGTAAAAAAACACCGGAAAAAGAATGATGGTAGTTTTCCTATAGCTATTTACGTATATGAAAAAAAGGTACAGTATGTGTACACTGGATATAGTATTCAGGAGCATCAATTCAAGGATGGAAGGGTAGTAAAACACACAGATGCTGCTATCATGAACGCTGCAATTGAGGAAAAAAGGAGAGAGGTACTGGAATGCATTGTGCCTGGAGTAGGATACGTAGAAGGCGGTTCCGCAAAAACGTCAAACAACCTCACTCAGTATATCCGACATAGGGCCGAACAGTTTAAAAAGCAACAACAAGTAGAAACATTTTTCCGGTATCGGAATGTCGCTAATCAGATGACAGAATATTTCAAGCGAGATGTTTATTTCCATGAAATATCCCTAGATTGGATAAATGACTTTGTGTTGTACTGTAAATCACAAGGCAATTCACACAACACCGCAATGCACAAAATAAAATCACTTCGCACGCTATATAACCAGGCGGCTAAAGAAGGATTATGTTCTCTACCAAATCCATTTAATCTCATAGTGCTAAAGATGAAAAAGCCAGAGATTAACCGGTTAACACCGGAGCAAATAGCTGGCATTGAGCGGTTACCGTTGGAACGGGGGAGTTACATTGACCTTGTGCGGGATGCTTTTCTGTTTTCGTTTTATGCTCAAGGGATGAGATTTGAAAATGTGTGCACTTTAACCTGGCCACAAATTAAAGACGATGACTTCAAGTACCAAATGAATAAAGGAGGGGCTTGGAGGTACATCAATATTCATCCTAAAATGAGGGCAATATTTTATAAGTTGCCAAGGAATGGCCCGTATGTGTTCCCGTTTATTAAAGAAGTAATTACAGGGCCTGCCGATCTTCGGTCAAAGAAAGGGAGTGTAAACACCTCAGTAAACTCATTCCTTAAAATAATTGGTGACATGGTCAAAATTCCATTCCCTCTGAAATTTCACATGGCACGTCATAGCTTCGCGTTCCAGGCGAAAAAAAAGAACGTCTCCACCGACGTTCTTAAAGATGCCTTAGGGCATTCAAATGTAATCATCACAGAAAGATACCTAGACCGACTTGCGGATGACGATATAAATTCATCCGTATCTGTAGTTTGGGACTAACCCTTTGCCTTAATAGTTCTTTTCTGAATATAGGCGTCTAGCGCAACTTGAGTGATGCGCCAGGCGCCTTCAAATTTTGTTGCAGTGAGCCTGCGTTCCTTTATCGCCTTCACTACCGTGTTGTAGTGCACTCCCCACATATCAGCCACCTCTTGCGGCGAAAAAGCTATTTGCATTTTTATTTCTTATTATTTTTTTAATATGCGCCCGGTGTTATCCAGGCGCCTGGGTGATTGTTTAGGATTCGCTTTCCTCTTTCGGCGGGTAGTACTTGGCTGCTGCTTTACGTTGGGAGGATGCGGTGACCAGCTTCAGGTGGTTCTGTGCCGCTATCTCTTCGATGTCAGCCTGCCGGAGTGGCCCACCGAACATGAATGCGCTCAGAAGTTGGTTGATGGCTGTCTGAAGTGCCTTTTTTTCGGCTTCCAGATCTTCGCATTTGATCATGTACTGATCACGTTCAGCGACTACGGCGTTGAATTTTTCGAGCCATTGAGCATCCAGTGCTTTGAGCTCTTCGTTTGTTTGTTTCATGGTGATTGTTTTATTGTACTGTAAAGGTCGAAAACCGCCACCACATTACCTTACGGGTTCCAGTAAAGTGCGAAAAAAGTTTGAAATATTTTTGCAATCACGTTGCAAATGATACTTACTTACGATTCGCTTTTGCTGGTACGAGGCCGCGTGATTGTAAATGATAATTGACCAAATAATTAAATTCATCAGAACATATATTATCGGGCGCCCTGCAACCAGCTCCCTGTATATATTCTTCCGCCATGTGCTTCAGGGCGATGCGGGCGGCTGGAATACAATCTGCAATCAATTCTTTACGGATGTTTTCATTGATCCCCTCCCATCCTTGAATATAGATTCGCTTTACGGCAGTTCTTACAAAAACATCACGCGCCATTTCCTCGGCGATCTTCAAAACGTTGGCCTCGTACAGGGCCTGTTGCTGTTCAGGTGTCATTGTTCAGATGCTATTTTAAATGTGCTATTGACATCAAGCCCATATAATAAACAGAGCTTATAAAGTACTTCTGCTGATGGGCTATTATTTTTTCCGTTTTCAAGCTGTGATATATAAGTATTTGATATTCCTGTTGTCTCTTGGACCTGCCTTAGCCGCAACCCTTTTTCTTTACGGGCACTCTTTAATACTTCTGATAGCTTCATTCTTTCACATTTGCGGCATCGGCTGCCAGTGAGTGAACTGATGATGATTAACCCAAATTTCATCTGGGAAACTACCTGCGGGCATCAATGGATTTAGCTCTCCTTTGATTCTAATCTCACCCAAATCACTTACATCAACTACTTTGTATAATGTTTCTGTAAGACAGTACTCGACTGCCCAATCAAATCTACATGTACCGGGAGGTTCTTTCTTCAAATCAGTACCAACATATTGCACTGTGTCTCCAATATTGAAAACTGGTTCCGCCTCCCTGGCTTTCTGCTGTACTATGTTCATGGCTTAAATTTTAATATCAACACCTTTTTTGCCGGACACCTCATTAAACTTCTGTCGTATAGCTTCCGGTAAGTCAATTCCCATACGGGCAGCCAGTAGGTCTATGTAAATGATCACATCCGCCATTTCCTTGCCTATTTCCTCACGCAGATCAACTTCGTCCCTCCGCTGTTTTTTAACGAAGTTGATCTGCTCTCCCGCCTCTCCGGCGATCGCACAGCACCATTCCATTTCCGACCAGTCGGCAAGGGGGAAGCCAAAGGCTTCAATGCTCCTTTTTTCATTCACTTCGTGAAGTGATTCTAAAATTCCAGTTTTCATATCCTCAATGCCGGCTGCCGGCCGGCGCGGTTTAAGTAGTTTTAATTAATCTCAGTTCATACCTGTTATTATTCTGCCGGTTCCGCCGTTGCTCCAACTTGAAAGAAAAATTATCAGCAGCCACTTGGAGGCCTTTTTTAAAGCGCTTTATAGAATAGTCTTTCTTGTCAAGATCATTACTACCGAGGAAATCGTTATACTTTGCCGAAAATTCGTTCCAGTTGGCGCAACCGTTGCTGCTATAGTCATCGAACCACTCCATAAACTCCTCACCGAACTGTCCTTTGATCTTTTTGCGCCGATACTTACCCCCCTGATCCAGGTCTATTATACCTTTCATCAGGTATAAGCGAACGCAATAAAACATGAAGTTGTAAAACCTGTTCCATTCGTCGCTATCCCAGTCGTTGAAAAGTAGGTGCCCGTATTCATCCTGCGGAGAGTGCCCGGGGTGGAAGTATCCGGAGAACTCCATGATCTTTAGACGACGCTTCGCATGGTTCCCCTCATCGTTTATCGTGTAGTTGGTTGTGATGGAGAGCTTAGGGCTATCCTCATACGGGATGTAGAGCTCGTCTTTATTTTTCTTCTCAATAGTTATACCCTCAGTGATGATGGAGTAGAATTTTTTAAAATCGAAATTCTTCTCTATGTCCTGTATTACTATCAGTTTTGTGTCCAGCCCCACGCGCTGGAAGGCAAATGATTTGTCGATCTTGAAATTCTTTCCGTCAATGATCTCCGCGCTCATCATCTCCGTCAGCGCACGCACAAGTATACCCTTGCCAGTACCACCGCCTTTTGACTCATCCTCTGTCTCCTCTCCGAATACCACAGCATGCGGAAAAGCAGGGTGCTTGTACTTATGAAGCATATATCCCAGGATGGAGCAGGCATTCAGTATTCTATCTTGGTCATTCCCGCACACCTTACCAATAAAATCAGAGAACTCACATTCAAAATCATCAGACAGATCAATATCAATGTGATGGTTAATTATGTCGCTCTTCCAGATCACCTTATTCATCTCCCCGTAGCTACGCAACTTAAATTCTCCCTGTGTAATCTCCACGATGCCATTGCGGAAAGGGAAGTAGCAGGTGTCTTTTGTATCTCGCAGGAAGTCCAGTGTTACCGGTTGCAGGAACTCAAATAGCTTTTCGCCAAACAACTTTTCTGATTTGTAAATAATTTCCAGAAGTTGCTCCTGGGTGTACTCCAGTCCGTCAAAATCATATCCCTCCAGGTAGTGTTGGATGAACTTCTTTATCTTTTCACTTGTGGCCTCTTCCAGGCGGTTGGCGTCGTTGTGGATAATCTTGAAGATGGGGGAGGACTTATCGTAGAAGTACAATCCAAAACCCTGTTGCTGCAAGAATTTAACGAAGCGGATGTAGATGATGGAGAGTTTTTCATCTATGCTGTTCCAGTGCCAAAATTCGCCAGCGGCGGCCTGCTCTTCTGCCTCGTAAGCCAGGATGTCTTCTCCCGCATCCTGAAATGAAATGTTGAATGTTTTACTTAGGCCAACTTGAAGATCCTCATTTGTGATTCCTAGCTGCTTGTTTTTTTTTATGAATTTTTTCACGGCCTTGGCAACCGGCTTGTACGGCTCCCCGTAACCCATCGCAAGCAGCTTCTTTGCAGCTTCTTTGTAATCGCCATTACACTCCAACATTGCGTACACAGCGCAGGGCCGGTATCCCTTCATGGGCTCGAAAATGGATGAGGTGGTAAACACGGCAAAAAAACCCTTGTCGTGATCGTAGTCCCCGCTGGTCTTGCTAGTGGAGTTGCCTGGGCGTTTAAAAATGGTCTGCCTTTCGGTAGTCCGTACTACCTGCCATCCGTGCGCCTGCAGCAGCCCTACCACATCACCACGCTCATTATAATCACGGAATGGACTTTTGCTGTATGTTTTTTGCTCTACAAATTTATGTTGGTGGCTCACCGGCTCCATGAGCTGGTTAAAACTACGTGCTATTTCAAAGATTGTCTCACGTTGCTCCGAAGTAATCTCTGGTAGATCCCTTATGGTATTTTGTGAATAAGCATATCCATCTGTAGGCGCCGCAATCACGTAGCCGCCCTCTCCGCGCGTCTCGATCAGCACGCGAACCTTATCATGCGGCTCCTGGATTAGCTCTTCATCGGTGGCGCCACGTCGCGCTAGCTTTAAGTTGCCCTGGAGCGCGGAGCAACGGTACATAATGTGATAACCGCCCGACTTAGTGGTGGCGATCACCAGACGATGCGCTAAGTCGGGAAGGGCGTCGACGATAGCTTGCATAAATTCCTCAAATAGCCGCCCTGAGAGGTCGTATTTACAATCCACGTCTACCACCTCCAGATTTCCGCTGATGGCTCCGCATATGATGGCAATGCCCGCTGTTTTATGGCTGGCGAACATTGTCGCCAGTGCATCCTGAGTTATTTTCTCTTTCTGGTAGTGCGTCCACTTGAATATGCTGCGCTTGTTGGCATCTGTCGCAATAACTGAGAAACCAAGGGTAATATATTTTTTCGCTGCGGCAAGTAAATTACTCATATGTCCAAAATGTATTTAAGCACATCAATACTATCTACTACGTAAGCCTCCATGCCGGCCGCCGTCAACTCTTCCATCCGTAATTCCTGTAAAGGGTCGGCCTTTTTACCGGGCGCCTTTACCTCGATCCAAACCGTGCGGCCATCGCGGAACGCAAACAGGTCAGGAATGCCGTTTTTATTGGATTGAATGATCTTGAGCACGAACCACCCTGCTTTTTCCAACTTCTCCCTTATCCTGGTTTGTACTTTTGACTCCCTCATACTTAAAGTCTTTTTTGAAATAGGATAACGTGTAATCTTTTTTATCCATCACCGACTGGTAAATCTTCTCCTCGATGCCCCCGCGAGAGAATAACCAGTATACAACGGATTCACGCGCACGGTCCTTTGCCTGCATCCTGGCCCTGGCCTGCCAGTAGCTTACGGCGCTGTAATCAATGTTGAACATGATGAGCGCATCGGCTGTGCTCAGGTTCACACCCTCACGCCCGCTTTGGACCTGGGAAATAAACACTAGGTTGTCGCTAGCATTGAAAAGTTCCGGATTGTCAGTCCACTGTCCGGCGTAGGCGTATTTCAGCATGCCTCCCTCGGCATCGAACTTGTAAAATATCGCAATCTTTTTCCCGTGAAACTGTTGCTGGATAATGGTTACCTTAGAATGGTCAAATGCTATTGCATTACCGTCATCAGTGATCACCGTGCCGCTAAAAATCTGGTGGCATTTATTCATCACCTTTACCGCAGTGTCGGCAATAACGGTCTCTCCATTCCTACCTTTGTATACCCGGTCCTTCATAATACGCTGCGCTAGGGTATAAGTTGCCGGCTTCATGTCAACCACCAAAATTTCCTCCCGCACAAACTGCTCAAATCCTGCTTCTGACTGGGTGTACGACAGGAAAATGTGATCTGTATCCTGCTTTATGCGGTCCTTGTCGGCATTGCTGTAGTCAACAAATTCCCGGTTGTATACATAGCGCTTCTTCTTCTCAACGTACCCAGCTTTTACCCAGGAATAAAATGTTGTATGATCACTCCACGGGGATCTACTGCTGATGGCCAGTTGATGATAAAGCTGCGAGTAACTCTCCGGCGTTGGGGTTCCAGACAAAAAAATTACTGGCTTACCTTTTGCAATTTCCTGCAACTGCTTTGTTCGTTCTGGCTTGGATGGAAACGCGCCACAGGTGTGTGCTTCGTCAATGATCACCAAATCATAATTGCAAACTACCTGATGTAGCGCCTCGAAATTGATCACATTGATTTTATAGTCCGGCGCCAGCGCATCATAGTCGTTGATGACGCTGCCAATAGCTTTTTTCTTCGTGGCGAAAAGCACGCTGCGTACCCCCGGAACAAGTTGTGCTGTAGCCAGGGCTGCCAGGCTTTTTCCGGTGCGCACCTCCCATGCGAAGTAACACAGGCCATGCTGCTCCAGTATTGCTGCTGCCTTCACACTTCCTTCTACCTGGTAATCTCTTAGCTGCACTGGGTTGAAAATTATGGGGCGCCGTGGCGCCCCGGTTGTTAAAATGGTTCTTCGTCTGCCGCAGGGGGATTATCCTGGTCACCTACCTGTGTCCGGACAATATCCGGTACATCCGCCGGTTGGGATTCGGTAGGCTTGTTGGCTTCATCATATTGCGTCCAAAGATTCCAGTCGCTGTCTGTCATTTTCTCTTCGATGCGCTTTCCGGTATCTTTACGTATGAGCGTTTTATAGCCCTGCTTAGGAGTGTGGTACTGAACATCCAGGGTTACTTCCCGGATCTCATAGCCATTGGCTACTTTGTCCGAAAGCTGGCCGATGCTGGATTTAATAGAGGCAATGCGGGATGTAAATTGGCCGGTGGCCTCCTTTTTCTCATTCTCCACATTCACTATCTCCAAATTTTTAGCGGCCAATTCCTGGCTCTTTTCATGTAACTCCACGGCAGTGAAATCGTAGCGCAGGTAACGCTTCTCTACCTTTGGTAGGATGGATTCAACTGAACTCATTGCTTATTTTTTGAGGTGAAAAAATCAATTAAAATGGCAGGTCTTCTCCGCCCTGGTCATCAGCGTCTCCTTCGTCATCAGGACCAGATACGGATACTGCTGCACCAAGCTTAGGCAGGATGTTGTCTTTAATGTAGTTTTCCATCCACTCCAAGCGCGCGGAATCATCCCAAGTCTCTTTCCCCTTTACCTTGATCTTTACCATGTCGGGTAGGCCGTTCGGATTGTCCCTGGTAAAATACCATGCAACAGACTCTTTACCGCCTTGGTTAACGTAAAGGGCTTGCTTTACCTTATCGCCATCCTGCTTGCGCCAAGGGTTAAGTCTCACATCTTTGGTCAAATCAATGTTCGGCAATGCGTAGCAGAAGGAGTAAAAGTACCGGCTGCTGGATTTCAACTGCAGGACGAACTCGTCATCGATGATCACGTTCAGAAAATTTCCAAACTCCTTGTGTTCATAGAAGTTCATGCCCGTGATCCTGCCTTCTATGTAATCATATTCCATCTGGTGGATCACTTTGCCGCTTTCCAGCGTGCGCGATACAGCTCCAGGTGTATTCTCGGTCACGCGTTGAGCAATCTTCCCATTGCCATTAATTGACACATACGTTTTGTGCTCGTTTTTTTTAAGACCCATTTTTATTTTTTTTATTTATCAATAATTATTTACGTTTTACCCTGTCCGGCATCGTTATGTTATCTGGCCTGTAATCTGGGTTACACCGGTCCCAAACAGCCCTCAGATGAAGAAATAATTCCCAGTTCTCAGAAATTGACCTGTCCGGCTCAACCACTTGCCAGCCTTTACCTTGCATCTTTTTCCCTGTTTTATCAGCTCCTCGTGTTTTTGCCTTCAAATGCACGATGCCGGTACGCTGTATCTGTAAATCCGGGTGGCTTTCATTCCACATGGTAGAGTAGGCGGCGGTCTGTATTTCCTGGCTCTCATACACGCTGTTTGACGTTTTGTAATCCAGCAACCATACCTCTCCGTTAATCATACAAACTAGATCAGTGGTGCCACCGATGCGATGCAGGTCAGAAATCATTGTAAGCTCTGTCGCAATAATCTCCGGCTGTACTGTTTCAAAAAAATCTACAAAACGCAGTATGCTGATCCACTCTGACATGTTGTAACAGACCCCTATTGTTTCATCCATCCACCTGATTTCCGCACCATGCAAATATGAATCAATGGCATCATGAACATTTGACCCCTCTTTTGCCGCACGCTCCAGCACTAAGTCCGCGTTGTGGCCCAAGTCTTTTTTCCACTGCTCCAGCGCAAATCCTTTTGGCAAAGCATCCAGCACTGTGGTGACTGACGGGTAGTAAGTGACATTGTCCTTTGTGTAGTAACGCTTATCAAGAAAGTTGATTTGCTGGGCTTCCTGGTTGTGAAAAACAGCTTTCATAATCTGGCTTTATACATGCAGTAGATGATGAGTGCACCAGCAGCAATTGATATAGCTAAACCGATGATCATTATGATATTATCCTGCCGCTTAGTTGTCGTGGAGAATCGTGATTTCATAGTTTTTGTTTTCCAGTTGGTATGAGCGGCACCAGTCCCGTATCAATTCTTTCCTTGATCTAGCGCTAAGAAACCGGCGCTTGCAAACTAACTTCCCATCTATGAATAATTGAAGGGTTCCGCTCCATTCCTTTACTGGGGTCATTTTTCAACAGTTGTTTCAATAAGCTCATTTTTACCATTGAGCATGTACCACTTTCCTGATTCAATGCCTCCTTCGCCGGCATAACCTACTATATGACGGAGGCGTTTACCGTCCCAGTAGGTAAGTATTACCGCGCCATTTTCTCCACACTGAGCTTTTCCATATTGTCCCAGGACTACAGCGTGCCCGTAGTTACCGGTGGCGGATGCATGCCCGTAGTTACCGGTGGCGGATGCGTGCCCGGAGTAACCGGTGGCGGATGCGTGCCCGTAGTTACCGGTGGCGGATGCATGCCCGGATTCACCGGTGGCGGATGCATGCCCGGATTCACCGGTGGCGGATGCGTGCCCGGAGTAACCGGTGGCGGATGCGTGCCCGGAGTAACCGGTGGCGGATGCGTGCCCGTAGTAACCGGTGGCGGATGCGTGCGATTTGTCTTTCGTTGTAACCACACTAACGCCATCTTCAGATGAAGTAGTTGCAGCTCCATCCACTAACTCCATTGCTTTCAATTCAGCAGCATGACGGATCCAGAACCATTTCATGACTAAGTCATATGCTGTTTTATACCCTCCGCTGTAGATGACTGTTCCGTTTTTGAATTTCACTTTTCCTTTCAGCTCTCGAACCTGATTCGCCTCCACTTCAACCACAAGCCACTTGGCTCCAACTTCCTTATATTTCAAATCATAATCTCCAGAACCAAAAAGCCAACCATGCAACCCATGTCCACACTTCGTATCATCATTCCAGTCTGGGGCTTCTACAAAGCCGGATTCTGGCCAGATAAATCCGTTATAAGATGACATGTCATTTTTGCAAGTACGCAATATGAGTACCTTATCCGCAGGTAATTGATAATTTTTCATGTTTAAATTGTGGCAAGTGAGTGAATAGAGACATAATCATCTGATACAAGTTGCTTCATAGCAATTCCGTAACGTGTCATACAATAGACTGCTGTTTTTTGATATCGTCTTGTGCGTTGCGAAAAGAACTCAGCGCAAGACGCGAACTCAGTAGAACGAGCCTGATCAGCATTATAAGCGGCCATACTTGTAGCAAGTGATGATAACTCCAACCAGCGCGCGCAGCGCAGGTGCAGTGTAGCTTTATTTGACATTGGAGGTGATTTTTGAGGTAAGAAGATTGATACAAAGCTGGTCACTCATTTCATCTGTCATGAACCGGCTGAAGTCGCACCACATCTTACGTTTCGTACCAAACCATTCTGCCTCTACTGCCACGTCAAATGCATTGTAGTCGCAAATGTACCCTTCAGTATATAATAGCTCCTTCAACTCCTCTTGGTGGATCAAAACATCTTCAGCCTGCACCCCGTCTATATCATATGCTATGAGGAGACTCCATGTGTCATGGTCGAAATTGCGCCACACTATGTCTATTACGTGATTCTCCATTACCGAGTTATTTAATGTGAAGAGCCTTGCGGACAGCAGCATCCGCCTTTTTTAAAGCAGGCGACGTAATTACGCCAGCCTCTATCTCACTCATGCATGACATGAGCGCCTCCAGCAAATCCGGTGCAGCAGCGATCAGGTAAGCGTTTTCTTTTTCCTGCTTAGGATCTCCTGATAGGTATGATGTCTTACAAACTGATCTGGCCTCCGGAGACAGGATAACGTAAGGCCGGTATGATCCGGAGGCCGTCGAAAGCTCCTCTGCAGTCCAGGATCCGGGCGTCCCCTGGAATTTTGCTTCTATCATTTCCAGTCGCCTTTAGAGGTGAAGAAATCAATTACCAAGCGAGGAAAGTTTACCTTCCACATCAATACAATAACCGCAACTGCAGTCATGACGATCTCGTAACCGGTAGCACCGGCTGTTACAATGTGTTCCATATGTTGTTTGATTTTTGAGGGTTATACTTTCTTTAAGACGCGATTTTGTTTTGATACTTCTTTGCGAACCTCTGCCATCACCATGGCAAGCAACTCAACATTTCTGCTTTTGCCAGATAACACCTCATATACAGAAGCCCTTCTCACTCCTAGTCGATCACAGATCTTAGTGAGATTTACCCTGCCAATAAGATCCTCCAGCTCCAGCCTTTTCTCCTCAGTTATCATTTTCACATTTCCCGTATTAATACGTATTGCAGATTTTCGTTAATTCTGTACATTTGATGTACGATTACAGTACAAATATAACGAAACTTCGTTACTAACCAAATAAAATTACGAGAAATCGTTTATTTATTTTAAAATACTATTTAAGTGGCTACAAATGAATTAATTAAAAAGTTTTTTTCTGATAAACAACTTAATATAACTGCTGTTGCGGAAGCTACAGGGTTGGCTTATTCTACGGTGTCTTCAATATTCAATAATGCAGATGGGAGCCCATCTATGAAGACGTTGCAAAAGTTACAACACGCTTTTCCAGATTTGACTATAAATAACGAAACTTCGTTAGATCAACAAAAGCGTGTAACTCTCGTAAATAGGGAGCGGGCAATGGTTAGGGTTTTATGGCGTCGGTGGGCGAAGTTTGAGGCAGAGCACACTGGTGTGCCCCTTGAAGAAGTTCTGAATTCAATGGACGCCGATACCATTCTAGCATGGCGGGAATTGGGATAACTTTGACTGGCTGTTTCTTCTTCTTTCTTTTCATTGTTTGGTATTTGGGGCTTTTGATAAATTCAAAATAAATTTTCCACTACGCATTCAATTTGCGCTTATAAACATTTTTTTATTTACCCACAACGCAGATACACTGCGTTTTATAACCCTATGTATGAAATCATTATTGGCCCTTTTATTTTTTACCATCCCTGGCGGCGCGCTCTTTGGACAAACATTTCCTGCTTACAAAAATCTTAAATTAGAAAATGGGCAGGTTTTTTTTGAAAAAGTATATAACAGGGATAGCATGAGTGCCGCACAGGTGGAATTTTTACTTGAGCAAACTGTCCCAAAAGTGAAAAACCTGACTGATTTTAAAAAGGAAGGCAGCGTCATTACTGGACGCTTAAAAGGGGCATTAGTTGACTATAAAAGTTTTGGACATAAATGGGGCTCTACACCAACCGTTTTAAACTGGCCATTTGAAGCCGATATTTCCATCTTTTGGAAGGATTTTAAGTATAAAGTTACTATCACAAATATTGTTTTTAAAGATGTATTCGGCCTTACAGATTTATCTGATGGCATTACTAAAAAACATCGAACTCAATACCGCGATGGAGAGGGAGCGGTCGCATGGGGGACTTATACGGATGAATATCTTGAAAGATTATTTGACCTAAAGGAAGGGAATTGGTAATTTTTATTGATTACAGGGTACGAGATGTACACAATTTTATTTTTCTGTACTCGATTTATTTTTTTCGATTTTTTTCGCCTGAAACGCAATACCATGCTGTGTTTCAGGCTTTTTTGTTGCCTACCTTTTTACCAATTGGACGCCAATTCCCTATTCTTTATACCTTTTATTTTTATATATATAATTTACTTTTTCATTTTCAATTTAAAAATAATCACGTACATCACGTCCAAGAGCCCCCCTGGCCAATCTAACAAGTACATAATCACGTACTAAAAAAATACATTGAGTACAGGAGCTTAAATGGCCACCTTTCTGCTAAATTCGTGGTCAAACCAGGTGACGTGAAGGACAGTGATAAAGTGGGAGGGTGCTGGTTGAAACAATGCGGCGACCCGGCAAGCCCCGAGGGGCACATTAACTTTTCTATCAATTTCCAGGCTTTCACAGAGGAATTGACCCGCCTCCACGGATTGCTAGGCAACGCTGAATGGATAGATCTGAGGATCGTCAAGAACCGGCAACCGGAAGGCAGACGCGGGTACACCCACCGTTTGAAGGTCCGTAAAATCGGATAGGAGGGATTATGGCAGCACCAATAGGAAATGAGTTTTATAAACTTCGTTCAAGACACGGGCGACACAAGTTATTTGCGTCGCCAAAGCTGCTTTGGGAAGCAGCTTGCGAATACTTTCAGTGGGTTGACGAACACCCAGAATACAAGCTGGAGGTATCGAAATTTCCCATAAAAAAGGTTGTTGACCGAAAGCGCGTCACCGAGTATACTATTGCACTCCCGGTAAAACAGCCATACTCATTGGAGGGCCTTTGCCTTTATTGGGGTGTCAACAAGGGATATCTCCGCGACTTCAAGGCCGCTCTGCCCCCGGAAGATAAAGAGAAGGACGAAGGCTTTTCCGCAATCATTACGCGCGTGGAGGAAATTATTTTCACCCAACAGTATAACGGCGCTTCTTCTGGATTTTTCAAAGAGAATATTGTTTCCCGTAAGCTGGGCTTGAAAGACCAGTCTGATATTACTACTGACGGGCAAAAGATTACGACGGACCTCTCCGGCCTGTCAACTGAGGATAAACTGCTATTGCTTGAAATCCAACGCAGGCGCAGTGAGCGAAATAACAAGTCTTCTTAGCATCCCCCAATACGAAATAATATCCTCCCTTTTTAAGGAGGGGTGCTTTGATCCCATCGTTATACAGGATGGGCGTAAGCATGAGCGCCAGGAGATGGCGCTCCATATCCTTACTGACGATATTACAGAGGAATTTGCATTTGGCGGCGGCGCCGGAGGAGCAAAAAGCTGGACCGGTTGTAGCTGGCTGGCAATGATGTGCATTGCCTATCCTGGCACCCGTTGGTTTATCGGCCGTGAGGAATTAAAGCGCCTACGGGAATCAACATACCAGACCTTTCTAAAGGTCGCGAAGGAATACGGCATAAAGCAGGGTGAAGTCTGGAAATACAACGGTCAGGATCATTACATCCAGTTTGCAAATGGTAGCCGTATTGACCTGCTAGACCTTAAATACCTTCCAAGTGATCCTTTTTACGAGCGGTATGGATCTATAGAGTATACCGGGGGATGGATAGAGGAAGCTGGGGAAATCAACCATGGAGCATACGACACCCTTAAATCTCGCGTAGGGCGCCATCTTAATGACAAGTACGGGATATTAGGGAAGATATTCACTACCCTCAATCCAAAAAAGAACTGGTGTCATACTGAGTTCTGGAAGCCATACAAGGCCGGTACATTGCCGGCCAATCGGCGTTTCCTTCCCTCCCTGGTCACTGACAATCCCTTCGTAGATAAGGGATATATATCCAAGCTCCAAAGCCTTACCGATAAGATAAAGAAAGAACGTTTGCTGTACGGAAATTTCGACTATGACGATGACGATAATGCCCTAATCGCGCGGTCAGCCATTGATGACCTATTCACCAACACATTTGTCGATAAAGGGAAGAGCTACATCACAGCTGATGTGGCCCGGTTCGGCAAAGACAACACGGTTATTATGCTTTGGTCCGGCTGGCGTGTTGAAAGCATTCATACCCTACAAAAGCGCAGCACGGCGGAGGTAGCCCAATTCATAAAGCATTTGTCTACAAAGCACGGCGTTCCACGATCCAATATCATTATAGACGAAGACGGAGTAGGCGGCGGCGTAGTGGACCTGCTGCCAGGATGCCAGGGATTCGTCAACAATAGTTCTCCGCTACCCAACCCTGACAGCGATAAGGACGAGAATTATAAGAATCTAAAGACGCAGTGCTACTACATGCTTGCTGCCGCTATTAACGCGGGCCGTATGTTTGTTAATGCTGATGGCAATCTGGAAGTCCAGGAAACCTTGTCCGGTGAGCTGGAGCAGGTCAAGCGGCTGAATGCAGATGCCGACGGTAAACTGGAAATAGTCCCTAAGGAAAAGGTAAAAGAGCTATTGGGCAGGTCACCAGATTACAGCGACACACTTATGATGCGCATGTTTTTTGAACTTAAAAAACCACAAGAATGGTTACATTTTTAAATTCCCTTTTCAATTTCAAGCGCCGTACTCAAACTACACAGGAGCAGGTAAACCAGGCTGTGGCTAATGCACTTGCGTATATAGGGCCAAAGGTACCCACATACCCAGATATTGACCAGCGAAAGGCTATTACAGACGGTTTCCTGGGAAATACTGACATATACACCATCATTTCCAGAAAGGCCGCCATGTGCGCCGCTATACCGTTTTACGAATATCGTATCAAAGGGGAGGAAGGAAAGAAATACCTGCAGGAGTATAAGCAGCTTATGAGTAGCCCAGTCAGTCCAAGTAAGGCAGAGGAAACGATGTTTAAAGCACAACGGCTGAAGCTGAAAGCCCTGGAGCAGATAGATACCGGTTCAGACCTCAACAGGCTGCTTACTACTCCCAACAGCGAACAAAGCCAAATGGAGTTGATGGAAATGGCATACGCCTACCTGTGCCTGACCGGCAATGCTTACCTGGGAAAACTGCGCCTGAATGCCGGCGCCAACCAGGGAAAGGTGCAGGAACTGTTTTCTTTGCCATCCCAATACATGAAGATTATACCGGATGGACGTTTTCCGCTGGGAATATCCTCTTACGAGTATTACCTCTATTCCCCTTTGCCGATAGAAAAGAATGATGTTGTACATCTGAAGTATTTCAATCCCGATGTGCAGTCGAACGGCAGCCACCTTTACGGATTATCTCCCATCCGTGCAAATAAAAAGTTGCTCACCAGATCAAACAGTGAAATGGATAGCACCGTTTCGCAGTACGAAAATGGTGGCCCTCCTGTGATTGTGTATAACGAAGAACTGAAAGGGCCGGAAGGCCTGGCTATGGGTAAGGCGGTAAAAAAAGGGTATCATGACGAGATGGCTGGAAACAAGAACCGAGGCAAAATATTCTTTGCCGCTGGTAAATTGGGGATCTTACAGACTGGCATTTCACCGGCGGACCTTAAAATACTGGAATCTTCCACTATTACCTTTCGTAAGCTCGCTGCCGTGTGGGGTATGCCGTCTGCCCTATTCAATGACAATGAGCATACCACGCTGGCCAATATGAATGAGTTCCAAAAACTGGCATACACGCACGGCTGCATACCTGACGTCATCCGCATGCGCGACGCTCTGAACCGGTGTATGCTGCCTGATTTTAACCTGGTTGGAACCAGCTACATTGATGCCGACTTTACCAACATCTCAGCGCTGCAGCCGGATATGAAAACGCTCTCTGAATGGCTGGACATGTCACCAGAGATCACCTACAACGAGCGGAGGGAAATGAAGAAGTTGGACCGGTTGAATGATCCCAATATGGACAAGATATATGTTCCCAACAATCTGGTGCCACTTGAGGACCTGAATATGCCGGCACCTGACAATATACAAACCACCGTGGACCAGTTAAATAAATCTGGACTGAACCCATACAAAGACTAACAATGGAAGACCGTAACGCCACCATCGATGCGCTGATTCTGAAATACATACCAACTCTGGAAAAGGACTGCCGTTTAATACGGGCAAAGAAAGATGCTCTCCGAATCGATATGAAAAGAGAGTTGCTTATTTTTATCTCAAAACACTTCACACCAAAAACCAATGAACCGGGACGAAGCTAAAGAGTATTACGCCAGGTGGTCACTGTTCCAGCAAAAGCAAGAGCTGGCGTTCAAACCCAAAGTGCGTGCTGCTCTTCAATCCAATATTCAGGCGTTTGTAGATTATGAACATGTGAATGGGTTGAAGTCCGCCCTGGACAACATCGACACGATTGTTTCTGCCCAGCCAATCAGTGATGTTCTTACGAAGCTGTACCTGACGGTGGGCGGCCGGCAATACCGGTTCATAGAGCAGCAGATAAAACGGGATAGCGCAAAGAAGATCGGTCCAACAATGGGTTACAATACCCAGATGACCACCGATATTCTTAACTACCTCAAAAAGCATATTCTCAGTAAGGCTGTTTTCAGGGTTACAAAAACACAAAAGGACGCGATACGGGAGGCCATTTCCAAAGGCGTAGAACGCGGCCTGGGTACTGATGAGATTGTGCGAAGCATAGAAAATTCACCGTATGTGGATTGGCATGCGCAATTGGTGGTGCGCACAGAAACCGTCCGGGCGGCGAATGCTGCTGGGCAGATGGCAGCAGATCGGACGCCGTTCATTTTGGATAAACAATGGATTAGCGCCCACGACAGCCGTACACGTCGGCCACCAGGTAGCGCATTTGATCACTACGACTTACATCTGCAGATAGTGCCGTATGACCGCCCTTTCTTCAGCGGTGGGGAAGAGTTGGAGTATCCAGGTGATCCCGCGGGAAGTGCTGGCAACGTCATAAACTGCCGCTGCACGGTGGCTTACCTGCCACGACGTGATGAAAACGGTTTTGTGATGCGTAAGCCAGGAAGTTAAATTTTTTTTTGGATATTTTATTTTTTTGTACTTTGCATCCATAACCGGACGAGGCGTTATTTTTAGATTCCCCCTTCTCAATTCTGTTAAACTGATTTTGCTCGTCCATCCCAATCTCCAGTGGATGCAGTTTTACAGAGAAAATTCCTGAACCAAAAAGCTCTTGACGTAGACACTACCGGAAAGCGTGTTAAAATCGCTATTGCCGAGATGGAGAGTGTAGATTCCGACGGAGACATGTTTGCCCCCACTGCTTTCGATAAGACCATCGCAGAGCGTGGTCCAAAAGGATCCAACTCGATCTGGCACATGACAGATCATGGCTGGCAGTTACGTAGCTCCCTCTCAAAATTTTCTGAACTATACGTCGAAGGTAAATACCTGGTCGGCGTTTCCCCATATCGTGATACTGCTCTCTGGCGTGATACCGTATGGCCACTATACGAGGCAGGCGACATCACAGAGCATTCTGTAGGTTTCATGACCATCAAGGATGATAGATCCAACCCAAATTATCGTCTCATTTCTGAAGTTTTTCTCCTGGAGGGCAGTGCAGTGTGCTGGGGTGCGAATAGCAACACTCCCACTATGGCGGTCTTGAAGTCATGGGGAAGCACACAGCGCAAAGAGTATATAGATGGGTTCACAAAGCGCATTGAGCGCCTTATTAAGGGCATTGATGCTGGCAAGTTTACTGATGACACTAGCCTACTTAAAATACACCTTAAAGAAATCCAAGCTGCATTTATTGCGCTCAACGAAGACGCCACTGAGCCGCCTGTTTTGATAGGCACTCAGCCGGATCATGATGCTCAATTATTGCTGGACATAAAATCTCATTTTAAAGAACTCTTAAAAAATTAATACGTGGAAATCAATGAAGTAAAAACAGCGATCACTGAAGTCCTTAAACCCGTCATGGAGGACACAAAGGCTGCAAAGACCGCAGCAGAAGCTGCTAAGACTGCCGCTGATGGCGCCACCACGGAGATTAAAACCGTGAAAGACGAGGTTAAAGGTCTTTCTGACTGGAAGGTAGAGAAGGACGAAGCCGACAAGAAAAACCAGGAAGTGCTGGATAAACTCATTCTGGATTCCCAGAAGAAAGGCGGTGCTGGCCCGGCCACACCTGGCAAGAAGACATTCCAGGAGGCGCTGACCATTGCCGTGGAAGAGAAGACCGACGACATTGCCAAATTCGCGCGTAAAGAAAAGGGCGTGGACCGTGTGATTTTGGAGCTGAAAGATGTAGGTCTGTTTACTACAGGAAACATCGCTGGTACCACCGTTTGGGGGGCACAGATGCGGCCGGGTATTATCGAAAATCCCACCCAAATTATGCACATGCGTGAAATCCTGGCCGGCGGCAATATTGGCCCCGGTACTGACTTCTATTTCATGCGCCAGGAAGCAACCCAGGGAGCGCCTGCACCTCATGAAGAAGGCACACAGAAAGCCGCATTCAACCTCAATTTGAAAGAGGATTCTGTGAAAATTGAAACCATAGCAGGTTTCACTAAGATCACTCGCCGCGTTATGAACAACGTGCCAGGTTTCATTGCCTTCCTGAACAGCCAATTGCCGGAGGAACTGCTGCTGGTCGAAGATGAACAGCTTCTCTATGGTAGTGGCGACTCTCCCGAGCTCAAAGGCATTTTGACGGATGGCAATTTTGTGGCATCCACTTCCGCAGCAACGATCCTCGTAGAAAAGATCAACGATGATCTCGGTGTCTTCCAGGACACATACAAGCGCGTTGCAAACCGCATTGTTCTGCGTCCCATCGATGTTCAGAACCTCTTCAAACTGAAAGCTGCAGGTAGCGGTGAGTACGACCTTCCAAAAAACGTTGTGTTTGTCGGTAATCAGCTTTACATCAGCGGTGTGCCTGTAGCTGCATCTACCGCAGTGCATTCAGGGGACTATTTCCTGGGTGATTTTGTGCGTGGTTCGCAGTTCTTGATCCAGGAAGGGATGCGCATTGAAATCTTCGAGCAGGACGACAAGAACGTTCAGCAAAACTTGCTCACCGCCAGGATTGAAGAAACAGGCTGCTTGCCCGTATACGGCAACAATTACTTCATGAAAGGGTCCGTCCCGGAAGTAGCATAGTGCGATCAGATCCAAATTATCTAACCTGGGAGGCGGCCTAACCGCCGCCTATTTTCAAAAATAGTACATGAAAAAAATTCTCGTTTTGCTGGCCGCCATTGGGGTTACTGCATTTTCTGTGCATGCACAAACGCCATTGGTATCTTCAATTGGCAACCCGGCTGACACTGTTACCAATGCCGCTACCAAGTATCTCACGCTGAAAACCGGCTGGGGGACTTACTACAAGACTGTGGAGGTAGCCACTACCCTCACCAAGATCAGCGGAACAGTGGCCGCAACAGTCACCCTGGAATACAGCGTTGATGGAACAAACTTCTACGGCTTCAAAAAGGACAGCACTTTCACCGCCACTGATGTTTCCGCGCAAACTCTCGGCTGGTCCCTCAAGGACTGGGGCGCTAAATTCCTGCGTGTTAAGATCGTGGGTAGCGGCACCCAGGCTGTTCAGGTAAAGGCGCTTGCATATCCCAGAAAGGAAAATATTTAGGTCATGCAGGTAACAGTGATAAATCAGTTCACCTGCAGGATCACCGGGGAGAATTTCACTCCCGGCCGGGTGGTGGACCTCAGTCCATTCCGTGCAGGTGAACTGTATGCAAAAGGTAAGATCCAGGTTTCACCGGAAGTGGTAGCCCTGGCATCTGCATTGTCAGGGGCTGCGCCATCGTACGTTGACGGCGGAATTGTTTGTGGCGAGAAGCAATTGGCAGAACAGTCACAGGAACAAAACACCGCCCTTGATGAGGGTGAGAAAAAGGATCCTGCGCCCGCAAAGGAAAAGGCCGAAGTGAACAAAGCACCCGGCAAAAAGGAAAAGTAATGAGCTGCTACAACGCGATACTTGATAAGCGTGTTTTGCCGGCAACGCCATCTGTCCCGCCGTCAACGACCTGGCAGGCAGTGAGTTTGCAGGACATGAAGGATTATCTGCGTGTTGACTTCGACGACGATTCGCAGCTCATATCCAGCCTGATTGATGCAGCTACGCGCCTGTTGGAAGCCACATTTAACGTGGGTATCACGCAGAAACAGCTACAGGTGGCACTAAATAACTCTTGCGGCGGTATCATGCTGCCAGGGGCACCGGTTGCGGATGATGTGGTGGTAAAAGACCGTCATGGAAACGAACTCGATACCTCCAAGTATTGCCTTACTGGACTGGATGTAAAGTACCTGGAATGGCCTCAATGCCAGTACCTGGTATTGACCTACACCAGCGGATATGCTCCTGAAATGGTACCGGAGGCGTTTAAGACTGCTATTAAGCAGCAGGTTACCTGGATGTACGAACACCGTGGGGACGAAGATGCCACCAGCAAAATTTGCCCGCAGGCATCAGCCACCATGGCACCGTTCAGTAACGTCAATCCTTTCTTCTTATGAGCAAGATTCGCCCCCTGTCAGATTTTAACCGGAAGGTGTCCGCTCAGAAACTCACTGTTACTCAGGATGATGCTGGCGGAGAGGTGCCTACCTGGACCACGGTATATGACACATGGGCTGCAGTTCGCGGAGTGCGTTCCAAAAGAACACAGGAAGAAGCGCAAACTGAAAACAACAGATCCTACGAGCTACAACTGCGTTATGCCCAAGGACGGGAAGTGAGCAAAAATATCCGCTTCCTGTATGATGGCCAGATCCTTACAGTAAACGAGTACCAACAATACCAAGAAGGAAATAAACGCTTCTGGGTCATAATCGCAGTGACAAACGAATAGCCATGGCAGACTTTACCCAGTTTCGATTTGACGGCCTCAATGAGATGTTGGATAAACTGTCAAAAGCAGGAGACGAGATAGTGCAAGGCACGTCGGATGAACTGGAAGGAGCCGCCATGGAGATGGTTGCCAAAGCAAAGCAGTTGGCGCCAGATGACACTGGCCTTCTTCGCAACTCCATCAGCTACCAAAAGAACTCAAATCTTGACTTTGAACTGGTCGCCCAGGAGCATTACTCCCCTTATGTAGAATTTGGAACAGGGGGCTTGGTAGATGTACCGTTAGGGCTGGAATCATATGCAATGCAGTTCAAAGGCGACGGGATTCGACAGGTAAATCTTCCAGCGCGGCCTTACTTCTTTCCTGCATATGAAGAGGGCAGAAAGCGCCTCATAGACACTTTGAAAAGAAAATACGGCCTGAAATGATCGATGTGAATTACCTGGTACGCAGGGCTTACTTCCAGAAACTGAATGGCGCGCTTTTGTACAATGGCGCCCCGGTTCCGATCTATGACAGGTTTGCAATAAACAGCGCTGTTGCTCCCTACGTGATATTGTCCAGCCAGACGGACACGGAGGAGGGAACAAAGAACAACCAAGGCCATGACGCTACTATCCTGGTGGATATTGTCAACCGGGGAGAGGCCATCAGCAGCATGGTGGTAGATTCAATAGCAGGGCAGGTGCTGGCGCTGATCAATCCATTGCACGGATGGCAGGCGCTCGACCTCGGCCCGGACCTGCAGCTACTTCGTACTACAAAGATTTCCGATCAGCCGCTGGAAGCTCAATCCAACACGGAAAAGGTGATCCGCCGGCTGATGAGATTCAGACATATCATTCACGAAAAAACCATTTAACAATGGCAATAGTAGAAAGAAAGGCACCTGTCGGACAATACTTGCTTGCCATCAAAGTTGGCGCAACGTTCATCCCGATAGTTTGCCAAACAGACACCAATCTCTCACAATCATTGGACGTGGTGGATGGTGACTCCAAATGCGGAGAGGACAAGCAGCCGGGCCAGTACGCTACGCGCGAACTTACCGGTACTGGACAGATTTTGCTGGGGTATGATGCTGATGAAAAAACATCAGAACAGGATCTTCAGACTTTGTTCGACAACAAAACGCCATTCGACTGGCAGTTAGGCCCTGCCACAGGCACGGCCGAACCAGGCGACGTTACCCGTACCGGTAAAGGATTCCTTTCAAAGCTGGATATCAAATACCCGCTGAAAGACATCCCCACTTTTGATTTCACAGTTTCTGTGCAGGGTACCCCTGTTATTGCTGTAACTCCTGACCCCGCACCATAATCACATCATGAACGGAATTTTTGAGATTGAACTGGGTGGCCAGCTCCGGCAGCTACGATTCAACAACTATGCCCGTGCAGAGCTGGGCAACGTTTTCGGCTTGGATCCGTTGGAGGCCGGGCAGAAAGCCGCTGAGATGTTTGCGAGTAATTACATGCTGGCTATTGCCTACGTAGTTTTCGCCGGTTTGACTGGGGCAGTGTACGCGACATTTGGCACACGTGATTTTACCCGTGAACAGGTAGCGGAATGGGTTGGAGAAGCCAATGTGAGCGACCTGGTAACTGCTTTCAATATGTGGCGCCAATCCAATGAGCCTCGGGAGTTGATAGAAAGCAACTCCGATGACGCTAATGCCACCCAATCCACAGTTACCGCAAAAAAAAAGTAGTGTGGGAAGAAGTGTTGGATTTCGCACTGGGCGAACTGGGGTTGGATCCACATGCCTTTTACTGCATGACCTGGGCTGATTACCTCCGCAGATCACAAGGATATTGGTTGCGAAATTCCAGATACTTGGAAGGATGCAGAATGGTGGCCCATGCGGTACTGGTAGCTGCAGGCGGCAGAAAAGTGCCCGCCGCTTATAAAATATGGCCACTGATCACTGATCCTAAAATAGTGATCAAACAGCCAACGAAAGAAGAATCAAAGGAAATTTTTAATCGCTACAAAAAGGCATGGCAGACAACAACGACGGCTTAAGATTCTCACTCCGGGCGGAAGTAGACGACTTCCTGAAGGACATGCAATCCGCAAAGCAGGGCATCATTGATGTGGCCAGCGTTGTAGGCAACGCGGTTAAGGACTTTCTTTCTTTGAGTAAAGCCGCAGACACTCTCAGTAGCTCCGAAACACAGGTTGCTTCGTCCACGGCAGGTGCTTCCAGGGTGTTCCAGGACCAGGCAGAGTACGTTAAACTGACCGGTGTTGAGATAGCCCGCATGGGAAAGTATTATACGCAGCTCAGTTATGAGCTACGTTCTTTCGTTGGTGATGCAAAAAGGAACGCTGATTCATGGCAGATTCTGGAAGCTGGAACCTTGGATGGTGCTACTGCTCTGCAAAAGGAGACTATTGCGATTGCAAATAATATACGGGCCCTCAAAGAGGAAGAAGCAGCATCCAAAAGAACAGCTGAAGGGCAAAATGAATTTGCGAATGCTCTTAAAGAAAGCAACTATTCTGGTCTTGCTGGTGTGCGAACACTGCATGACCTGGGGAGAGCTTTAACTTCTGGCGGTATAGGTTCTGCCGGGTTTACCCGCTCTTTAGTGGGCGCTGCTGACCAGATAGGATATTTAGCTCAGTCAACTGGATCTATTCAAGGGGCGTTTAAGGCGATTGGATCGACATTGTTGGGTCCAAGCGGGATTATATTGGGGCTTACCGCAGTAATAGAAATTGTTCAACAACTCACTCAGGAATACGGTAGCCTAGGCAATGCGGTCAGGGAGTTAATTAGTCCAATGAGTGATCAATTAAAGATCCAGGAAGAATTGAGGCAAACTCTTTTGAAGGGTCGTGATGATGCAGCTAAGGAACAAGTAGCGTTGGATACGTTGTACAATGCTGCTCGCAACCTTAATATTCCTTTGTCCGAAAGAAACAAAATTGTTGACGAATTACAGAAGAAGTACCCAGAGTACTTTAAAAATTTCGATGCTGAACAAATCGCCGCAGGAAAGGCGCAGGGAGCCTACGAAAAATTAAGGGATGCCATTTTGCAAGTTGCGCAGGCCCGTGCGCTGGAAGATAGTCTCGTTGACGTACAAAAGAAACTCAACGACGCCAAACTAGCGGCAAAGGGATTTCAAGATGCATTAACAGCAGCCAAAAAGGCAAATGATTCTGTATCAAAAGGGAATAATGGGCCTAACTATGGTTCATACGGGATAGTTGTAGGTGCTGGATTAAATGTGAGTGATGCGCAATCGCAAGTAGACAAGAACAATAAGATAATAGAATCTTTAGAGCAAAGGAAAAAGGCTTTGCTTGATCTCCAAAAGATTGACCAGGATACCGAAAAGACGGCAGCTTCGGCCGGAGTTGGTGATAAAGATACGGCAACACGTGTCGCTAAAACCGGTGAATCACTGAAAACAGTTTCCAGTATTCTGGAGATATTGAAAGCAAACATCCAGGCTGTAAAGAATGAGTTTGCAGTAACGGGCGGCGATGGAGATAAGTTTATCCAAAAGATAATTGACCAGTACAAAAACGCGGTTGGAGAACTCACTAAAATAGGAGTAGCACCCAATTCAGCCGTTTTTTCAAATATCAAGTCATCCGTTGACAGCCTGCAGCAACAACTTGGAGCTAGTGCGGGTTTAAAGCCGGTTATAACAATTCCTATAGAAGCAAAAGTGGATCCTACCGAGTTGACTAGGGTTATGATGGCAAATAACGCGGTCTACATCGGCGCAATACTGAAAGGATTTATCCCTGCCATTGACAAGGCAAAGAAAGCAATAAATGAAACTGTTAAAGAAGCGGCCGCAAGTGGAATAGTTTCGGTAGGCGAAGCGTTTGGGGCCGCCCTGGTTTCGGGTGACTGGCAGTCAGTTCTTGGGTCTTTCGAGATTACAATAGCCAACTTTCTGGCGCAACTCGGTAAGTTATTAATTATTCAAGGGTTAGGCATCGATGCGTTTAAGAGCTCTCTTGCGACCTTGCAAGGTGAGACAGCAATTTTTGCCGGTGTAGCTATGGTAGCGGCAGCAGGAGCTTTTAGAGCATTTGCATCCAAAGGACCTGAGAAGTTCGCCACCGGTGGTACCGTGTTCGGCCCCACGCTGGCCCTGATCGGGGACAATCCGTCCGGCGTGGAGCATATCATTCCGCAGGAAGTGCTGGATAAAATGGGAGGTGGTAGCGGATTTAAACCAGGAGATATTATTGCGCAAATTAAAGGTAATGACTTGGTTTTGGTAATGGGCAGAGCCCAGAAACAACAACGGAACAATGGCTAATTATCAAATACAGTACATATCACAGTTCCAGGATACCGGAATGCCGGCCAAAAACTGGCGAGTGGAGCTATTGTTGAAGAATGGTCAGTTCAATGATGCGCCATATCAGCTTGTTGCCGGGGCAACACCCTTGAAGATTTCATCAAAGAACGACCAGGAGGACAAGTTCTCGCCCATTGCTTCCAGCACGGCCACGTTTGTGTACAAATACATTGACGACGGCCGCTGCCCGGCTCCGGAGATCTTTACGGACGTAGAAAACGACACATGGTTAATGAACGTGTATGTGGATGGGGTTATTTTCTGGCAGGGCATGGTAAAGCCAGACAATAACAACTGGCCATGGAATGCACCATCTGCGTACGATGTGAATATTGGCGCTACTGACTATATCTCCCAGATGAAAACTACCATGATTGATCTGAACAAGGATGGTAAGTTTTTTTACGGCCAGATCAGTAATGCCGAGTTCATTGCCAGGACCATTTTCCACGTCATCCCGTATGGCACCGTTAAAGTAAGGGTGCAGACAACGGCCATTCCTGGTGCAATAGGGGCCGGAAATTTCCTCAGTGACGTTTACCACCATGATGACGCTTGGTATGATTTCACTGAGGGTCCGCTATTCGTGTACGACTGCCTGACAACCTGGTTAAAGGACAACAGAATGCGGTTGCTTTATTCTGACGGTGCTTTTTGGATACAGAGCATTCCGGATTTGTACAATCCTCCTGCAACATGCCTGGATATAAGTAGTGATACATTGGCTGTCTATGTGGTTCCATACGATCACATGTTACCAGTATTGCCCGGTGAGATATTGTACTGCGAGAACTCTGCAGATATGTCGCTGAATGCGCCTATAAAGCAGCAGAATAGTGTTTACAAATACAAAGCAATCAACCAGCTTGTAAACTTCAACTGGGCTGATTTTGATGGCACTGTATACCCAGGGTGGACTGAGGCTGGGCCTCTCGGATCGCTTGTCCTGTCCAAGGTAGGTGACGGTACCGCAGAAAGTCCGTACAGAAACCACATGGAGCAGAACGGGTCGCCATCACCGGGGGGCGGAGAGATCCGGCAGAACCTACCAGCAGGGCCTATAACCAGCGGCGGCGGTATTTATTCCGCAGGCTGGCGCCTTCAGTTTACATTGAAAGCATATGCCTACTACACGAAGGGAGTAGTCATTTCAGTGGGCATAGGCAGCGATGATAGCGGAAGTGCCAGGTATCTGCAGTCGGATGGCACATGGTTGCAGCTGGGAGACATCCCTCCCGGACAAGAATCTATGATCCAGATGACATTTACGCCATCATCTCAACCTGGTTTTGTAACCGCAGACATTACCAGTTTGCCGCTTCCTCCGTCCAATAGCAAGTACTGGGTAGCCGTTCATATTTCTGGTCCACTCCCCGCAGATGCTGATCCGCTGAATCCAATACCGCCGGGTACTGCTTATTTCAACGAGATCTATCCAATTTCAATATCTGTGCTGCGTACCATGAATATCCAGACCGATGTAAAGGCGGTAAACAGGGCGAATTATACAAACAAGCCGGATGACCTGGACTTGTTCTTCCTGGATCTTCAGGACGGGTATCTGAGCAACACTGTCTTTTACAAAGACGCAGGCAGCTTCTTACCTCTTCCCAAAGACAACTGGACTGACAGCCGGGCCGGATCTGCGTTTTCTCTGCAGAGAGGACTGCACAATTCATTGATCGGTGAATATGCGAAGCCCACATACAAAGTTGATGGCACATTCCTATCCTCTACGCTGCGATTTCATCAGGTAGTCATCCTGGCTGATAAAGGCAACAGACCTGCCGCGATTTTGCATGATGACTATGACGTCAAGCAGCGAAAGCATTCCGTTACCCTGTCTGAGTTGATCGGGACATACCCGGAAATAGATTATACCGAAGTGGCCAAGCCAAAAGACAGTAATAGCTGATGGGACAGAAGATCAAAGGAAAAGATATGGTATTCAGGGCTACGCCCCCCGGGGGAACGGAGGAAGTATTCTGCAGTTGTACCAATAATGTACTGGACATTGTGCGCGACACGGTAGAAACCACTCCACCTACCACCAACTGGAAAGATTTCGAGCCGGCAGCCATCTCCTTTACAGTTACCGGCGATGCCATTGGGGCCTTTGACAGTAAAGGGAACATGTATTCTCTGGGCGGATGGCTTGTTAATGGGCTCAAAGTTGATTTCCGCCTGGCCGCTGGCGGTTTGATGTATAGCGGTAAAATACTGATCACAAACGTAAACATCACCGCTGCGCATAAAGATCTGGTAAAATACACTTTTACAGCTATTGGCTGCGGCCAGCTAGCAACTAATACCGCATCTCAATCATACAGTGTATATCTGGCCAACCCAGTGGGCAAACGCCTGGCAGGCTGCCCCAATCCGTACCCGGTAGGACTGCTCTGGTATGATAATACTTTCATTGGACTGGCCAATGATGCAGAAGATGTTATTGAGCAATTCAACGCCTATATAGAAAACAATGGGCAATACATTCTGACCGGCACTTCCGGCGGATGCGATTTCACAATGCAAATTCCTTGGGACAGTGATGACCGTCCCCAGTTTATACCGGCGGTACCAGGAAATGCATTTGGTATTGGCACTGCAGTACCTGGCCAGGTAATAGGAATTGATAATTCTGGAAACGTAATAATCGGACCGTAATGCAAGAGAACGTCGATTTAGTAAACATAATAAAGATCAATGAGCTACCCCCATCTCCTGGGACGCAGCTCAATTGGTTGGGCGTTGTGGCCAGGCCGGACACCGGGCAGGCTTATCGCGACACATGGGAACAGCTGGCTAGCGTAATAGCCAACGAGATCGGCTCAGTTACTACACCGATTGAGCGCTTTTACCTGGTTGGAGGCACAGGAGAGTTCGACCCGGCAGACGGTGATACGTTTGTTTCGGACCCGAATCTTGATGGGCTGGACTACGACCTGATGAAATGGGGGGTAGGGGACATCCGCAAAGGGACAGACTGGCAAAATGATGTTGAAGGCGGAGGATTTACCATTTTGGGATCACCAATGAGCTTTGGAGAGATGTACGTGGCCAGGCCCCGGCCGAAAGTCAGTAACATCTTGTCTTCCACTGATGCGGTGGCCCGGTTTACTGCCGGGATAAAGACAGTTCAGGCTTCCGGCACCATGCTGACGGCAGACTTCCGCAAACTAATAATCCTCGCCAGCACTACCACCACGATGACGTACACCATTAAGGCGGCCAGTGTTTACCCGGCAAACGTTCTGCTACGCATCATGACTGGTACCGGTGCACAGAAGCAATCCACCATTCTTATCGAGGGCGGTGCTTCTTTCAATTGGGGAGGCGATAGCATAACAGCTTTGTACCTCGGACAGAAACATACACTGGACCTGATCAGCGATGGTACCCAGTGGTACGTAATGGATAAAACGCCAGAGCGCGCCTTTGGAACCCCCAGATTGGGCCCAATGGCTGACATTAACGAGCTACCCGCAGACGGCGGCCAGTATCTGCGGATAGATTATCCCGACGCCTGGGCTAAAATTCAAGCATTGGCGGCCGCCAGCCCTGGAGCTGTAAAAAGCAACAGTGAATGGGATGCCAACCCTACCTATTTCGGTTCTGGGAACGGCACTACTACATTTCGCATGCCCAGGTGGTACGCGATGCAATTCCGTGCACTTGATCCCTCAGGAAGCATTGATACAGACCGCGCAACAGCAGTTCCCAGCCAATCTAATATGCCGGGCAGCTACCAGGCAGATTTGGTCGGCCCTCTTACCATCAAATATAACATGGCGGAGAAACGTAACGATACCGACGGGAATGGCGCCGAAGAAAATAAAGGCGGTAAGGGTCCGGGTTGGACGCTTGCTGCGTCTGTGCTGCAGAATAATGGCACGGCTGCAATTACCGCCGGATCTGGTGTAGAAACCAGACCAAAGAATGTTGGATTATTTGTATATGTAACACTTATATAAAAATGGAAGTTACCTACGGTAAGGGGGATATTTTAAAAGTGAATGGACAGTTGATGCTGCCATTGTTGGACGATGTTGTAACGGCACCATCTGACGATAACGCCGTTGGCGTATATGAGGGATTGCTTTATCTATGGGATGCCGACACCAGCACGTGGAAGCCAGCTGGCGATAAAACACCAGATTATGTGAACGCAATCACACGGGCCGAGATCAATGCATGGAACAGCAAACTTTCTCCATACAGCAGTCCTGCATACTATTTCCAGACTTACCTATATACACTGAGTAGCGAACAGCCGGCAGCCGTTACCAAAGATATGACAGTTACCATCTATGGTGATGAGGGCAGCACATCCATAGCTGTATCTGGGGCGAATGTTGCAAGTTTTGCCGGTGGTCCTTATCCGGTTGTTATTTATGACGGCACTACATACCAGACATATTACTTATTGGCGCTGAATACCACGGGGGATGCGATCTTGTCTACCCCGCTTAGAACTACTGTGGTCAATGGCGCCATGAAATCAATGTTTGACGGTGTGAATAGCCAGCACTTGACCGATTACGGTTATCGCGCACTGGCAGATGCGCTATTTTCAATGAAGGCATTTAGTGCCTTGAAAAATAATTCCGCCCTGGTGCGGCCTGAAATTAACCCGGCAACTATTCCATTTACATTGACTGCGGGCACGCAAACTGCCGGTTTCGTGCCGGGAACACCTGATCTTGCCGCTCAGGCTACCATAATTGCCAACACGCAGAATGCTGCGCAGTTGGGATCTCATGCGTTTGGAATTATACAAGGTGGTGTTGGCAGGGGTATTACCTGGACAGTTCCTTTAGGCGCCAAATCCGGATACTTCGAGACGTATGTTGGCATGATAAAGAAGGCGTATAACGCTGGCGCCTCATTTACCACAGGAGATGCCGTTATCCAGGTTACCGTAGATGGTGTGCTGGTGTATAACGAGACCTTATCAGGTATTATTGAGGCGGCTCCCAGCTCTTCTTTATCGGATCAGGCAAATTATCCAGGAAAGATGATCAGGGTCCCTTTTGCGAATGCCAACTCTCTCACCTTCTCTTATACCACAGGAACAAATAATCCTACCGCGTTGGCTGTAAACCGCACTGGCATTTATATCACGGCGACAGATCCTGAGCAGCCAGTATTTTCAAATACTGATGTTATTGCCTTTTTCGGAAATTCCTGGACGCAATATCAGGACGGACACCAAGATTGGTCCACCCGTTTTAAAACTCTTTTTGGAAATGCCGGTGGGGATACCAGTAAAGTATTCAATTGGGGCCGCTCTGGAATGACTAGCGTGTGGGGTAAATACTGGTTGGATTCCCTGGTAACCGCCGCGTTGATTAAACCTACTGTCATTGTCCTGGAGTTCTTTACCAACGATAACAACTCCATACCATACGTAGGCGATCCGAGCCACACCGAATGGAATTTCAGCAGTACTGATCCTTATGCCACTGGTACTGATGTAGATGGCAAAACCTCAGCTGCGGGGTGGCTATCCAACATCATATGGATGGTCAACTACTGCTTACAGCGTGGTATTCAACCAGTAATTGCCATGCCGGCACATACGGCTAGCCTTGCGCAGACCCAAACCTGTTTTGATAATCTCCTATCACTGATCGCTACCGACCATTACTACGACGTAAAAGCCTTTTCCGGTGATACCGCCCAGGTGGATACATTCACGGCACGTGTTATCACAGGTACGGAAAGCGTGACCACGCCGCAGGTAAATGTATCCGGCAAGATTGTAGGGGGCACTCCTACCGTGGGAGGCTCTGCCATCATTGAGACCCAGGAAACAAATAGCGGTACCGCAAAAGGTGTGATATTTCGTCCGGATAGTTTCCGACAGTTTACAGGATCAGCAGGGCACATATTAACCGCACAGAATGGCACTGGCACTGCCTACACTGATGTGTGGTGGGTTGATAATGCCGCAAATACCCATATGCGCGGTCTTTGGTTGACTGAGGGCATTCGTGGCGGCATCAAGTCAAAAAATGCAGCTTTTACGTTTGACGAAACGTATTTCGCGGTTTACTGCAACATCGGAACCAATACCAGTCTTCCACTTGGTAAAGCATCTGACTACCCAGGCAAGATGTATTATATCAAAAATGTTGGCACAGGTAACTTCTCATTGTTTATTACACCAAATGGGAGTGATACAATAAACGGAAAGCCAACTATCTGCATTCCCAGCTATGGGGATTGTGTTGCCATCATGAGTGATGGAGTAAGCAACTGGATTGTACTCTCTATTACTACTCGGCCGTACGAAATGGTGATACCTGCGGGCGAAGATGGGACGCAAACGCACGCCAGCGACGCCCTGCAGGGAACATTCTGGTTAGAGCGGCGAGGTGCGGGGTCGTTGCGTAGCTCTGAATGGGCACAGTCTGCTGGTGGCGGATTTACTTTAACCACTTCCGGCGATGTACTGCATGCCGGTGAAGTGTTCTTTGCTCACTTTTACTAAACCAACTGTAATGAGGAAATTAATATTTTTCGCTTCTTTTCTTTTCTGCTTTGTATCTGCGCATGCGCAGTTTACCTACCATGTTTATGTACCTCAATGGTACGATAAGGTACGGGTTGATTCACTTTTTTGGCTCAACTCCCGGGATACTTTGAAATATCCGGCCGCTACATATCCTGGTTCGCTCGTATTCAGGCAACAGACTGCAGACACTGCATTTTATTTTTCCAACGGCAGATTATTTCAAAAGATCCCTGCTATTAGTCAGGTGATACAGAACAGCCAGTTCAAAGCGTCCGGCTTCCCTGTATTCAATGTTGACAAAGGGGCTATCAACCAGGTAGATTCAGGTACTAGTGCTACACAGTTCGCCATTAGCATGACGCAGCCATTTAAAGTACAAGGTGGCAAGGGGTTATCTACTACTTACAATGCTGGGACAAGCGCGCAAGCTGGATCGGCCGGTACTATTCAGATATATGGCGGCGCGGGTGGTGATCAATTTGGGACAGCAATTACATCTGGTGGTGGTGGTGTAGGCGGAAATTTAGATTTTACTGCCGGTGCTGGCGGCCTTTCAATGGGGAATGGTACGTATGCTGGAACAGGGGGCAATGTAACGCTCCAGGGAGGGAATGCTGGCGCTACAACCACAAGTTCAAATCCTGGCACACCTGGCTACGTTAAGGTAGCTGGCGGCAGCCAACCTGCCGGCTCAAAAGGTGATGGGGGTGACATTTTCATAATCCCTGGTGCCAAAGGTACTGGCAGGGATGGAGATGTAATGCTAGGCACTTCGCCATCTGGTCCGCTGGTCCGCGGCCGCACATTAGTGAGTTATCCACAAGGCACAGTAATTTCTCGCACACAACGTTTCCAAGTTAACGGCTCGTCTTACTTCGCTGATTCGGTGATCACCAGCACCTCCTTGGTAGGCGCAACCCTAACCGTTACTACCGGCGGAGCAAGTGGTAAGGTGTTGACTTCTGATGGCGTGGGTAACGCAAGCTGGCAATCCCCGTCGTCAACGCCCGGAGCACTGAAAGATTTCTATACTACTATAGGGAATACTTCCGCTACGGCAAACACTTTCTCTGCTCTTTATCAGTACACCATTCCAGCTAACACACTCGTCACTGATGGGGATAAAATCAGAGCCACATATGGTGGTATTTATGCATCAAATGCCAATAACAAAACCCTTGAAATAGTAGTGAACGGCAATGCCGCTGTTGTCGGAAGTACGCCAGCCAATGGCGGCGCCTGGGATGGACAGGTGCTCTTTATTCGTACCAGCTCAACAACCGGTCGGTTAATCTTCACAGTCAACGGTTACTCATCCACCGGCTCCCAGTTGGACATTACCGGCCTGAATTACACTACTACCATCACTTTCGACCTATGGGGCGCTGGTGGCGGAGCTACAAACGATGTTGTTGCTAAGCTGGGAACTATCACTAAGATTAGCGCAGCGCCGTGATACAGATTAAATGTTAAATACCTATCTAAACTAACAACAATGGACGATCACTTTTTACCAACGTACAAGATAATTACCTGGACAACGGCTGCTGTTTTACTCTACATCTTTTGCATTACGTTCATTCCTATTCCAAAGGATAACGTCCGTTTTGCTGATACCGCTGAAGGTTTTTTGCTGGGCTCTGTTGTAGGGGCTGGATTTGCCTGGCTTGTGGGTGGTACACCCGGGGCAAAGAAAGGATCTCCCGCAGGGTCTACGGCAACCGATTTGAACGCAACACAAACAGAAAAGGAAGATGGGAACAGTCAAGTGGGATAGCCTGCAATTCTCAGCGGCTGACGTGATCAAAATTGTTGTCAATGTTGTATTGGGTGCGGTTTTCATTATGATGATGAAGTCAGATGTCCGCAGCGTGGCAGAATCTATCGCCAACCTACAGATGGAAAACAAGGAGGATCGCGAAAAAAACAGAGCCTGGCAGGTAAAGATGGAAGCGGAATACGGTGAAATGAAAGTGAGAGTTGCACTCTTGGAGCAAAAAGTAACCGATTTGGAAGTAACCAGGGACCACACCGCAAAAAATTAACATGTATGGAACCCATCGTATTCAAACAGGGCGACAAAATAGTAAAGCACATTCAGGGCGTGGATGCTGCCGGCCAGCCATTGAACTGGAGTGAAATGCAGTCCGTTACGGTTTCATTTGTAAACTATGCCGGGGTGCAGGTGGCTTTCTTTTCCGTAGAATCTGGGCTGACAATTAATCCTGATGATAATTCTGACTTGCAACTTACGGTTGATGGTTCAGCCGGATTGCTACCAGGCTTTTACCGGTATGATGTTAAAATGATATTCTCTAACGGCATCGTTAAACACTCTCCTACAGGCGATGTGCAGGTGCAACAATCCGCTACGATATGAGCGACGAATTAACGTTTACTGTTTCTGACGTGATACAGACAACTGGCGATGGCGCAGACGGCAATACCGTGCTGTATGGCGCTGGTGCACCTGATGTGGGCCTGGGAGTAGATGGTAACTTCTACATCGACACTTCTGCCCATTTCATTTATGGACCCAAGATCGCCGGCGCCTGGCCCGCTGGCACCAGCCTGATAGGGCCCCCAGGCGACCAGGGCGAACCAGGCACACCTGGTAATGATGGTAATGACGGCGCCCCCGGCCGGTCCATACAGGTATTTGAGCAGGCAGATGAACCAACCGGGGGCACTTATTACGCCGGCGACCTGTGGATTCAACCAGCATGATATGAGCAATCTAAAGATATATATAGGCAGCGCCTGGGTGGATATTATTGATCGTTCCGGGAAGGTATTCAACGGGTCTGCGTGGGTTCCAGTGAAACCAGGTGATCACGTGCGCGGGTCCACCAGTTGGGTACCAATCACCTCCGGGATTTCACTTCCACAGCGCTTCTTTGGCACGGGCGGCCCGAACGACAATATGTACGATGTGGCCAGCGGGCAACGACAGTATACCCTACTTCCAGGCGGTGACGATGGCACAGAGTTGCTGCCCCTTTGGATATTTCTCCACGGGGTTGACCAGGGAGGTACGGATATCAATAAGGTACTGGAAGATGGGTTGCCATTGGTCATTTCATCGACTGGGCAGTTAATGAAATGCCGCGGTGCTGCTCCGCAGCTTCCCTCTGGCTCGTGGTCAGAACGGCTGGATCTCATTGATAGTTGCATATCCTACATGGTAGCCAACTACAATGTAGACCAGAACCGAATATATCTGTGCGGGCTTTCTGACGGCGCCGCAGGAGTGATTGCAAAGATCATTCAGCAGCCCACCCGGTTTGCCGCCTATGCAATCAGTTCTCCGCCGGCTAACGGCATGGCCGCTAACGCTTCACTGATCAAGGATATACCTGGCATTATCATTCAGGGGTTGCAGGACCAACGTGTTGGTGTGGGGAACGTTGCTGCTGCTGTGGATGCCCTGGCCGCCGCAAATGGCCGCATCGCGCCGTTAACGCAGTTTCATTATGACGGAGATCACAGCTACCTGGAATGGAATCAGCACCTATTCAATTTCACCACTGCGGCCAACTTTCTGGGACTAAACGTAGAGGACTGGATGCTGCTGCATAGCTTGGGCCGTGTGCAGGAAGCTGGTAACTACGTTACCCACGCTGAGAACACTCAGGACTATCTGCATTACCTGGCGGCGGACCGGCTCACCGGCATGCTAGCGGCCAGCAGCGACAAAACAGCGCTGGAAGCGAGGCTTGCCACCTTAAAGTCGGCCCAGCAATATGGGAATCAACGTATTATACTGGCGTTTGGCACAAGCGCCAACCCAGCCACTGGAAATTACACCAGGATCAGTGCCACTGATACCGGCACTACTTTCACCAACCTGGTGGATTCAGATGGTAATGCCACTGCTATTTCTTTCGTATGCCAGTATACGCAATGGGCAGCAGATCTCCCCGGCGCAGGGCCTGGCAGTTACCATGGCCTACCTGGTGGCGTGTTCTTGCAATCCCGCAGGGTATATGCTTCCAATACCTGGAATTTCACCGGCCTGCCGGCGGGAGCCACCTGCAGGGTGGATATTTTCCCCTACTACAAAACAGAGAGCGGCACAGCCCATTACGGCGTTACCGGCACCATTGGTGGCGTAACGAAGAACTCAGTGGATGACGTGTACAACGTCCTGAATTATCTCACCTGGGATGGCGTGGCCGCTGATGGATCTGGCGTTCTCTCCATGGCTCTCAACGCGCAGTACCCGGCCAGCAGCAACGATGGCGGCCTGTGTGCAATTATGCTTACAATCAACTCTTAAATATGAAGACACTCAAAGTATTACTGCTGCTTACTCTTATGGCCGGCGCAGCATCGGCACAAATGGTTACCTCTCAGGCCCCATCCACTCAATGGCCCCTGCCGGCATTCCCGGATAATACCGTGGTGTTCACACCTAAGGAGTACAAGGACAGCGTGAAGAAGTACTACCCGGTAATTATCTACTTCCATGGCACCGGGGAAGCCGGCACGGACGTGAACCGCCTGACCAGCAATTACCTCCTGGGCAGGATCAAAGCCGGCTGGGAGCCGCAAGCTACGAACCCGGTCACCGGCAAGCTGGAGAAATTCATCGTGATTGCTGTGCAGGATGCCGCCAACTGGTCGCCCTATCCGGCAGCCATGCGCTATGCCTGGAACTACATTATGAGCACGCAGAAGCTGCGTATTGACACTAACAGGATCTATACCACGGGTCTTTCATCCGGCGGCCAGACCTCGCTGATGTACGCCTGCTGGGACGAATCATTTGCCGGCAAGATAGCTGCCGTGGTGAGCCTATCTCCGGCAGCCATTGAAGCGCAGGCCGGCCAAAACCTGGGCCTCTTCGCGAAGTACAACACACCGGTATGGTTTATCTCTGGTGACCAGGATGGTTTCACGGATAACGCCAAGAAGTACACCACAGCCATCAACAATGCCGGCGGCCAGGCGCTCACCACCGTGTACAGCGGCGGCCACGGCGGCTGGGATGCGATGTATAACGGTACCACCACACGCCAGGTGAATGGCAAGGCGCTGAATGTCTACGAATGGATGCTGTTGAACAGCCGCGGGCCGGCGCCGGTTGCTCCGGTCGATACTACTACTACGCCGCCGACTGTCACGAAGAAGCTCCTCCTCACAATCAAAGTGTACTCCGATGGGACAACTGAGAATATTCCTGCTGCTCAGTAGCCTGGCCATGGCCAGCTGCTCTACGCTGAATAAGCACAAAAGCATCACCAGGACCAGCAGCGACAGCACGGGCCATTCCAAGACCTCCGCAGACCTGCAGGTGCACAGCGTGACCAGCGTCAAGGCCAGCCGGCCGGTGATCCTGGCGCCGGACAGCCTGCACGCATACGGTGTATTCCTGCCGGTAGATAGCGGTATTGTTCATCTCATTCATATCAGCAATGGCAACATTACGATGGACGTTACGGCGCAGCGCCAGCCGGGCGGCGGCATTAAGGTGGACGCCGCCGCTACCACGCCGCAGAAAACGGTTTTGGCGCCGGTGGATAGCACTTACACTGTGGACAGCGTATCGCATAGCACTCAGCATTCGGCGGCTACTGTACACCAGGAAACAATGACCAAGGATAAGCAGGTGCAGCGAAAGAATAGCGTGCCCTGGTGGCTGTGGACCATTGGCGGCATTTCCCTGGTAGCCGGCCTGCTATGGGCAGCGGGGTGGATCTACAAACGAATTAAAAGCAAGTTACCATTATGAAAATAATTGACGTGTCCTCTAACCAGGGAGTGATCGACTGGCCTGCAGTGGCCCAGGATGGTGTTACGGATGTGATTATTCGCCTTTCGCTGGGTTACGCTGATGTAGACAAGGCTGCCTCCAAAAATTCCCAGGAAGCGGCTAAAGCGGGGATCCGGGTGAGTTACTATCACTTTGCCTATCCCGACCGGCGTACCGGTACCGCAGAAGGTGATGCCAAACAGGAGGCACAGTACTTCGCAGGCATGGCGCACGGCGGGGCATATCCCCCCCCTCGGTGGCTGGCCGTTGACCTGGAGCCTTGGGGCAACCAGAAGGACACGCCGCTGAACCGGCAGGAGTTCCTTTTCTGGGTGAAAACATTCATCCAGGAGGTGACAGCGCTCACCGGCGTGGTGCCTTTCATTTACTCTTACGCGCCCTACCTGAATGCAAAGTTGCCAGCGGATCACGGTCTGGGTCTGGTCCCTCTATGGGTAGCCAATTACGGCAAGGTTGCCACGCCGCCTCTACCGCTTGGGTGGGACAGGTATTTCATGTGGCAGTACTCCAGCGATGGGGCTGTGGAGGGCATCAGTACTGCTGTTGACCTTAATAAGTTGGCGAGAGAATAATATTGATTTTGGTTGATGTATGCACGGCCAGGGATTCCTCCCTGGCTTTTTCGTGTCTGGGAAAAATATTTTTAAAAAGGCAGAAATAAATTTGGATAGTACGTTATAACGTACTATCTTTACACTGTCATTGAAACAATCACTAATCAAAAAAAACTTAACAAAATGAACAAAGCAATCACCTTCAACGTAACCTACACCACGGCCAAAGGAACTCAGGGATCTATCATCGTTAAGGCAAGAAATGAAAACGAGGCTATCAGTAATGCAAAAAATGCTTGCGCTACAGGAAGGGACTTCAGAGATGCTGTACAGAGCAAGGAACCATATTTAACACCAAGAAAGCAAGGGTTTGCTGGTAGAAACTAACAAAAATAGCCCCAGGTAATCACTCCTGGGGCTTGTCATTGAAAGCAGATCACAGATCAACTTAACTGAGCAAAGATATGGAATCACCATCACACCTGCGCCACATAGGCGCCATGGTTAAGCAAGCGAGGGAATATCGTGGATTATCCCAGGAGAAATTGGCAGAGAACGCCGCGCTCCGTAGGGCCACCATCGTAGATATTGAATTGGGCAAAACGAATTTTGAAATCAATACTCTGGTCAGAATTGCGTCAGCGCTTAACTTTTATCTGGACGTTAATTTAACGCCAGCCGATTAACAATATTTGCCCTACCTTCGGGTGGGTTAACAAACAATAGATTGAACCGGCCGCCTTGTCAAGGGCGGCTTTTTTATACAACTTTTGTACTATTTCTCAGAAATGAATATAGTAAATTGATTTTCAATTAATTGTAATTAGATATGTGTACCAATCCGGGACACGAATATGTTGCAGAAAAGCCGCTACCACAGCGGCTTTTGTTGTTTTGGTCACCCATTTTTTTGGGGTTTGCAATAGTACCCCTCTATCCAAACCGGTTTTACCCGGGATATTACCATTGTTGTATAAGCCTCCCGGTTTTGTAGCTGCTGCAAACAATGCCGTTAGTCGCTAATGCCCTTTGCATCTCCAGTTAATGGTTTCGGGACCACCAATAAAAAATATAGCAGCACAATAGCTGCGATCGTTGCTGTAACTGAAAATGCAATACCTGCTCCGAGCCTAAACCATATCCATCCTGTAACAAAGCTTGCCAGCATGGTACAGATACTCTGAAACCCTGTATAGGTGCCGATGGCTGTAGCGGTATCGGTTTTGTCTGTAATATTGCTTATCCAGGCCTTGGAAATCCCCTCCGTTGCCGCAGCATAAAGCCCGTAAAGAAAGAACAGGAAGCCGTACCAATACAGCCCCGCCGTGATGGTCATTCCTGCATAAACCAGGGCGAAGAGCAATAGCCCTAATGCAAATATTTTCTTAAGCCCTAACCGGTCAGCCAATATGCCCAATGGAAAGGCGCTTAACGCATACACCAGGTTGTAAAAAATATACACCCCAATTGTAGCAGTATCATTCAACCCTGCCTGTTTTACTCTAAGCAGCAGGAATACATCAGAGCTGTTACACAACGTGAATAATAGCAGACCTGCTACCAGCTTCCGGTAAATGACCGGGCTGTCTTTCCAGTAATGCAGGAATGAGAAGAAAGCAACCGGCGCTTTTTTTTCTTTGGGCCCCGTTTTCCTGTCCCTGAGGTAAAAAGATATGCCAATAGCCAGCAGCCCCGGTACAAACGCCACCAGGAACAATGCCCGGTACTGGCCCGGGTGAAAATAAAGATACAATAGCGCGAGGGCAGGCCCGGTCACAGCGCCTAATGTATCCATTGAACGATGAAATCCGAACACCCTGCCTTTGGTGGCCGGGGTAGCTTCATCGGAAAGCAGCGCATCCCTGGCCCCGGTGCGGATGCCCTTTCCTAACCGGTCAATGGTGCGGGCCAGAAAGATCCAGGCGGGGTAAACAAAGGCTGCCATTATAGGTTTAGAAAAGGCGCTTAATGCGTAGCCTAATTGTACAAATGGCACACGCTTACCGGAATAGTCGGACAATTTTCCAAAATATCCTTTGCTTAAACCCGCTGTAGCTTCCGCCACGCCTTCCAATATGCCAATCAGCAGCACAGAAAACCCAATGCTTTTTAAATAAATGGGCATGATCGGATAGAGCATTTCGCTGGCAACATCGGTCAGCAGGCTGATAAATGATAATATCCAGACCGTACGCGTTAAATATTTCATGATACCACCTAGAGGTAAATTGCATATCCTGTATTAAAGATAATGAAAACAGGAGGCATCCTGCGTTGCATTGATAAGTGTCATTCAACATTTCTCCTGTTGCCAGATCAATGGTGAGTTTTACATTAAAAAAACGGACGTGAAAAGTGTAGTCTTTTGCCTAACTTCAGCGTATGCTACCCGCACATTTCAGTCAGCATAACCAACTTCCCATACGGATCGTTTCCCCGGATTTCGGGCATTTGTCCCCGGAAGCCACCACCGGGAAAGGAACTGCACACCGGTTGCCGTACTACTTTTTCCTTTTTGTAATTGAGGGGAAAAGCCGGCACAGCGTTGACCTGGAGACTTTCGATCTGGGGGCAAATGAATTGCTTTTCTGTTTACCCCACCAGATCCTGCGCTACCCGGTGGCGGCACATGGTAATGATTACTATAAACTGGGTTTTGACGAAGAATGCCTTTCGCGTTTGCCAATATCTTATCCCTTTCTTCTTAATCCCCTGAACCAACAGCGGATCATCTTTACGCCTGCCACTGCCCTGCGTGTGCAAACAATCTTTAAACTGCTAAAGCACTTATTAAGCAGCGCGGATGCCGCGCCCGAACTGATCCTGGCTCATTTAAACAGCCTGCTTACCGAAATCAACACTGCCTATTTTGCAGCGGAAGAAAAGCCGGCAGATGAGCGACTCACCAAGTTTATTGGTTTCAAAATATTTGTAGAAAATAACCTTACTGATCACCCCAGCATTAAAGATATTGCAGAGGCGCTTGCAGTAAGTACAGACAGCTTATACCAGATTGTAAAGCATTATTCAGGGCTTTCTCCAAAAGTATTTATGACGAACCGGCTGATACTGGAAGCCAGGCGCAGGTTGTATCATGGAGAACGGCTGTCTGTAAAGGAGCTTGCATTTGACCTTGGCTTTAGCGACCCCGATTATTTCTCCCGCCTGTTTAAAAAGGTGACTGGTAAAACGGTCGCGGCCTTCTTTACGGATTTGTCCTGAACTTACCGTTTTTTGTCGGGCTCAGTTTATTGTATCCTGTTGAATTTTGTTCAAAAAATTAAAAGTAATGAACAAACAAACGGGTAGAATATTGGTGACCGGCGTAACGGGCCTCGTAGGGGCACGATTGCTGCCACGCCTGGTGGAAGCGGGCTTTGATTGCCTGGCGCTAGTACGCGGCAATAAAGAAGTGCCGGAGGGGGTAACAGCTGTACAGGGCGACCTGCTTGATCCCTCATCGCTTACTGGTGTGATGGACAAAGTAGTGGCTATCATTCACCTGGCGGCCGTATTCCGTACCCAGGATACAGACCTTATCTGGAAAAGTAACCTGGACGGTACACGCAATTTGATCGCAGCCGTAAAGGAGCAGGCACCTGGTGCCCGTTTTATTATGGCAAGCACTGCACATGTTTACAATGGCAACAATCCGCATCCCGGGCGTGAGGATGATCTGGTTTCCCCTGAACATGCTTACCCGGCCAGTAAAGTGGCTGCAGAACAGGCGCTGCGCGGCAGCGGGCTTAATTGGTCCATATTGCGGTTCCCATTTGTTTATGGGGATGGGGACGGCCACCTGCAAATGCTTCCAAAGCATACCGCGGGATGGCATCCTGCTATGAAGATCAGTACCATCCATCATAAGGATATTGCTGTTGCCGTGCGGATAGCTATTGCTGGCGCAATGGACGGCCGCATTGTAAATATTACAGATGAGGCGCCAATGTCGGTTTACGAATTAATGCAAATTACAGGTGAAAGAATGGCCTCATCTGCTGAACCACTTGTAAATCCCTGGCACCTGCATGTTGATGGTTCGCTGGCACGGCGCCTGGGTTTCAGGGTCGCAGTCAGGACTGTTTACCAGGCCGCACAAGAAGGTTTGTTATAAGACGGGGATTGTAGTACGGCTGATCCGCTTTCATATTTGACCGGGCCAAGGCACGGGGAGGAAATGCCGGGGGGAACTCCGGCTTTTCTGTTTTAGGATCGCCAGGAATGATTTACTCCCTACTGACATAGGGCTGTCACCATCGCCCTCTAATTTTACCCCATACCCATCCAAAAAATCTAACTTTACCACCATGGAAGCGGAGATCAAAACCATCTACCAATCACCAATCTGCACAGTACAAAACTTCCTGTGCCAGTGTAAAGAATGTACCACCTCCGGGGTGGAACAAACAGGACACTTCTCCATGGCCTACATTCGCAAGGGCAGCTTCGGCTTTAAAGTCTACAGAAACGAACTGGAGGCCTACAGCGGTCTCTTTCTTATTTGTAAACCGGGATTCGACCACCGCGTACGGCATATCCATGACGTCCCCGATCAATGCACCATCTTCTCATTTGCAGCAAACAGCGTGGCCACATTAACACAACACGGGTCTACGCTGGATTGGTTCTTCCGGGACCCCGACATACACGCTATCCTCGTCAAAGCCACGCCGGAAATGGAGCTCATGCACCAGTTGATTTTTAACGAACTGCACAAGCCGCGCCAGCAGCACCTGTGGCTGGAACAAATGATGACAGAATTATTCTTAAAGATTATCTCCGCAGAAGATGAACGGCGGCTCTTCCCCAGCTTAAGTAACAAACAGAAAATTCATTACCTGCCAGCTATTGAAACCATCAAAACATTTATGTACGACAATTACGCTACAAACGTAAAGTTGTCAGAACTGGCTGCTATGGCGCATATGAGCCCTTTTCATTTCAGCCGCTTATTTAAGAAAATGACCACGGCGGCTCCTTATGAATATTTAACCCATATCCGTTTAAAACAAGCGCAGTTACAATTGATGTACTCCCGAAACACGGTCACAGACATTGCTTTTTCTACCGGCTTTAATAGTCTTGAACACTTTTCTGCATCTTACAAAAAGCACTATGGAAAGTCACCCCTGGCAACACGCTCCTGAAATGAGCAAGATATCTTAAACATCCCCTTTTCATGCTGGCTACCTTTGGATCATCAAATTGTTCATCATGAAAAATGCACTATTGCCTACCCTGGAAAATGCCAGGAAGTATACGCTGGAAGTGGCCGAGGCCATGCCTGCGGAACAGTATCACTTTAAGCCTGCCAATGGCATCTGGTCCTTTGCGGAGTTACTGCACCACATTGGTTACGGCATCTTTTGGTGGGAGGAAAATTTTATGCGACAACAGGAAGGGGAGTGGGCCCCGCCCGCGGCCACTACTACCAAAAAGGCCACCATCGCTTACCTGAAACAAGCTTTTGATCACCTGGAAAACAGCCCGGGTGAAAATGAGCAAGGCTTTCATGCCACTATAGACCACATCACGCATCACCGCGGCCAGGCTACTATCTACCTGCGTTGCCAGGGTATTGAACCACCTACTTATATTTATTGATCATGCCTGTCTATTATGTAAACAGCTACGATATTACAGATCCCGCTGAATACGCCCATTATGGGCCGCCGGTATTGGCTTTGCTGCAAAAGTACGGCGCGGAGGTACTCGCATCAGACCTGGATGCGATAGGGGTGGAGGGCACACCCATGAAGATGCATGCGATCATCCGCTTTCCGTCGGAAGCCGCTGCACTACAGTGTTATAATGATCCGGAATACCAGCCGCTAAAGGAGATCCGCTGGCGTTCCACGGCAAATGGTAAGATGATATTGGTACATGGAAAATGAGATAACCCGCCGCCGCCATGGCGGGGTATTAAAATGATAAAGGGCCGCCCGGATGGGTGGCCCTTTGTCATGGTGAAGTGCCTGTGGATCATTCTTCATCCCCGCCATTCTTTACTTTCATCAGCAGGGAATAGGCGCCTTTGGCAACGATATTTTTTCCCGCAAGGGTGGCAGCATCATCGGCCTGTATTTCAAGAAAGCCGTTTTCACGGCCGCCTGTTTTTACCGGCACCATTTCAAAGGTGTGCTTGTCATGTGCTACAAACACATATTGCTGGCCACCGTTGGCTACCACCGCCGCTTCGGGGAGTGCCTGTACTTGTTTGTTCTTTGTTTCAATGTCCGCATTCATGAAGGTGCCTGGCAGCAGCGATTTATCATACTGCTCAAAGTGGCAATGTACCTCCACGCTGCGGTTGTTGCCAACATCCTGGCCAATGAGGATAATGGCGCATTCATATTTTTTGGAAGGATCAGTATTTGTGTAAGCGATGACTTTCTGCCCCTTGGATAAGCTTGGGATGTCCTTTTCAAAAACGGTAAGCCCCAGGTGAATGTCGGAAGGATCAACGATCTCAAAAAGTACATCCGTGGGGTTTACATACTTGCCAATGTTGACATTCACGGCAGTTACAAATCCATTGATGGGAGAGTAGATATTGACGGTACGGCTGATGGTGGAAGGATCCAGTTTCTCTGCATTCACGCCAATCAGTTTCAGCTTTTGGGCCAATGCGCTTACCTGGATCTGCTGGCTTTTGTAATCGGCTTCCGCCTGCTCAAACACCTTGTCACTGGCGGCTTTGCTGCTGTTCAGGTCTTTCTGGCGGATGTAGTCTTTTGCCAGCAGGTCCAGCTTTGTCCTGGCCGTGAGGTAGTCCTGTTGTAGCTGGATGTATTGCGGATCTTCCATGGTGGCAATCGCCTCGCCTTTTGTAACCTGCATACCGGATAACAGGCGGGTGTCTTTCAGGAACCCACCCAGCGGGAAACTAATGCTCACCATGTTTTGCGGCGGCACATCGATCTTGCCACTTACATGCAGTGTGTAGGCGATGTTCTTGGGTGCCAGCTGTGTTAACTCAACTGCAGCTGATTGCAGCTGTGCATCCGTCAACTGGACCAGGTTTTCAGTGGTGGTGTTTTCCCTGGCAGCAGCTGGTTCCTGTTTTTTTGATTTGCAGGCCATAAAGGCAAGGGTAACGGGAAGAATAAAATATATGAGCTTGTTCATGTGATTACAGTTTACCGGTTAGCGCGTTGATGTCGATGATAGCCTGGCGATAGTTATTGGATGCGTCGATGTATTCACTCTGTACGGCAATGGCCTGGTTGACCAGCAGCACCCACTCCAGGTAGTTGATCTCGCCGTGTTCATATTGGTTGGTGGCGGTGGTGAATAACACCGTTGCATTGGGTAACCCGCTGTCCCGGTAGTATTGCAGCGCGCCGGCCGCTTTATGGAATTGCTGCAGTGCCGCGCTGTAGGACGCCTGCAACGACTGTTTGGCTGCATCATAATTATTGGCGGAGATCTGCTGCTTTACCCTGGAAGCATTGACACGGCCCCGCTGCGCACTGGCAAAGATGGGGATGCCAACGCCTGCCTGCACGGATTGAAAGCGTTTACTGCCATCATAATTTTTATCATCAGCGCCTGTGCCGCGGATGGTCATGTTACTATAACCGATCAGCAGGTCTGGCAGCAGGCGTGATTTTTCCAGGCGGTATTCTGCGGTGGATGATTGTTGTTGCTGGTCCAGTAAACGGAGGTAGGGATTGGAGCTGGTAACGCCACTATCCAGGTCTGGCTGTAATAGCGCCACGGAGTTGGAATCCGGGGTAATGGGCTCACTGCTGTTGAGCAACCATTGCAGCCGTATTTGCAAGGCCGCACTGTCGCTGGTGAGCTGGGCCAGTTGTTGCTGCACCTGGCCCTTTTGCGTAGCTGCAGCGGTTTTTTCTACAATATTGCTTTCGCCTTTATCAAAACGTAGTTGTGCCTTGGACAGGAAATTACCATACAGGCTATCCACCCCCAGGAGCAGGGTGCGCTTCTGCTCTAACAACAGCAGTTGCAGGTACAGGCCTGCTACCTGTTTGCGCAGTTCTGTAGCCTTAACCGCTGCTGTATAACTACTTTCTTTCCAGAGTGAGTTCTGCAGCGACTTTTGACGGCTGTACACCGTGGGGAATTTCAGGGTTTGAGACAGGCCAAACCGGTTGTCGTTGTAGATGCTGTTGATCTGCCCGTAGTCGCCCAGGATCATGGTTTGCGGAATATCTGCAGCGTGCTTGCGCAGGGCATCCTGGTAAGCAATCGTGAGCTTTTCACTGCGCAGGGAAAGATTATTTTTCACCGCGCTATCCATGGCCGCCTGCAGGGGCACTACCTGTTGGCTGGATGCCGGGAGGCCTGCCAGCAGGAGCAGTGGCAGTAAAACAAGGGCCGGTTTCATACCCCGTGATTTTTGATGTTTACGTTTTTCAAACAGGTAAAACAAAGAAGGTAGTACAAACAAGGTGAGGAAGGTTGCTACTACCAGGCCGCCAATCACTACGGTGGCCAGTGGGCGCTGTACTTCCGCGCCGGCTGATTCACTCAGCGCCATTGGCAAGAAGCCCAATGATGCCACGGATGCCGTCATCAACACGGGACGTAGCCTCACTTTGGTGCCTTCCAGGATGATGGTCAATACATCGGTTGTACCTTCTTTTGCACGGCGGTTAAATTCCGCGATGAGCACAATGCCATTGAGCACGGCCACTCCAAAGAGCGCAATAAAACCAATGCCGGCAGAAATGCTGAAGGGCATGCCCCGGAGCGCTAGGGCAAAGATGCCGCCAATGGCGGATAAGGGAATGGCTGAAAAAATAAGTGCCGCTTCCCGCAGGGAATGGAACGCAAAATAAAGCATGATAAAGATGAGTAGCAGTGCCAGCGGCACGGCAATGGACAGGCGCTTCTTGGCCGCCTGCAGGTTCTCAAACGCACCACCGTAAGTGATGTAGTAGCCAGCCGGCATTTTGAGGTGGGCGCTTACCTGCCGCTGCAGGTCCCCAATTACAGATTGCACATCCCTGCCACGTACGTTGAAGCCTACGATGATCCTGCGCTGCGCATCTTCGCGTTGTATCTGGTTGGGACCATCCTGGATGCGTACATCGGCCACCTGTGAAAGCGGCACCTGTGTGCCGGCAGGAGTGGGGATGAGCAGTTGCTGCACATCACTGAGGTCGTGCCGTTGTTCCTGGTTCAGGCGCACCACCATATCAAAACGTTTTTCGCCTTCAAATACCAGCCCGCTGGTTTGCCCTGCAAAAGCGGCATTGATCACGTGGTTCACATCATTGATGGTCAGCCCGTACTGGGCAATGATATCCCGGTTGTACCTGATCACGATCTGTGGCATGCCGGTAATGGCTTCCACGTACAGATCACGGGCGCCCTGCACTTTCCCGGCCAGGCTGCCCAGCCGGTGGGATAGGGCGGCCAGTGTATCCAGGTCTTCCCCGTATATCTTGCACACCACATCCTGGCGGGCGCCGGTCATCAACTCGTTAAAGCGCATCTGCACCGGGTATTGGAACCCGAAAGTGACGCCTGGTATGACTTCCAGCTCCTTGCCCATTTTTTCCGTGAGCTCATTGAAGCTCGATGCAGAGGTCCACTCTTTTTTATCTTTTAAAATGACCATCATGTCGCTGGCGTCCAGGGGCATGGGGTCTGTGGGTATTTCACTGCTGCCGGTTTTGCCCACCACCTGTTTTACTTCGGGGAACTTTGCCAGCAGGATCTTTGATGCCTGGGACACCGCATTGCGCGAGGTGGTGAGGTTGCTCCCGGTAAGTACCCGTGTTTCCACTGCAAAATCACCTTCTTCCAGCTGCGGGATAAATTCGCCACCCAGTTGCGACAGGATCACGATTGCTATTGCCAGCAAACTCACCGCCGTACCGACGATGAGCACCGGCCGGTGCAGCACCTTTTCCAGCATGCCGCGGTACAGGCGCTCCGCCGTTTCCATGAACCTATCGGAAAAGGATTTGCGGGTGGGAACCTTTTTGCTGAGGAATAAGGCGCTCATCATGGGCACATAGGTGAGTGCCAGTACAAAGGCGCCAAACAGGGCAAATGCCACGGTTTGGGCCATGGGTTTGAACATCTTGCCTTCCACACCTGCGAGCACGAAAATGGGCAGGTAAACGATGAGGATGATCAGTTCTCCGAAGACCGCGCTGCTACGCATGCGGGTGGAGGTTTCATGTACCAGGTCATCCATCTCCGCCTGCGTGAGCCGTTGCTGGAGGCTGTGATGCAGCCGGTACATACAGGCTTCCACGATAATAAGCGTGCCATCCACGATAAGGCCAAAGTCGAGCGCACCCAGGCTCATGAGATTACCGCTCACCCCGAAGAGGTTCATCAGGATCACGGCTACCAGCATAGCCAGCGGGATCACGGAAGCTACCAAAATACCCGCCCGGAAATTGCCAAGGAAAAGCACCAGCACAAATACTACGATCAGTGCGCCTTCCAGCAGGTTTTTCTCTACGGTGTCAATGGCGTTGTTCACCATCTTGGTACGGTCCAGGAAGGCATCGATCACCACGCCTTCCGGCAGTGTCTTTTGAATTTGTGCCACGCGGTCTTTGATGGCTTTGACCACGGCGCTGCTATTGGCGCCTTTGAGCATCATCACCACTGCGCCGGCCACTTCTTCTTCCCCGTTATATGTCATGGCGCCATAGCGGGTAGCATAGCCAATGTGTACATCGGCCACGTCGCGGATCAGGAGCGGCGCGCCATTGGGCAGGTTCTTCACCACGATCTTTTCAATGTCTGCAATGCTGCCCACCAGGCCCTCGCTGCGGATAAAAAGCACCGTGGGCCCTTTTTCTATGTAAGCGCCACCGGTGTTCTGGTTGTTGTTATCCACGGCATTGAAAACATCATTGATGGAAAGCCCATACGATTTGAGCTTTTCCGGTGAAACGGCGATCTCATATTGTTTGAGGTACCCCCCGAAGCTGGCCACGTCAGCCACGCCCTTTACGCCCAGCAACTGGCGGCGCACGATCCAGTCCTGTATGGTGCGGAGCTCCATGGGGCCGTACTTATTTTCGTATCCTTTTTTAGGCCGGACGCTGTACTGGTAGATCTCGCCCAGGCCCGTAGTGACCGGGCCCAGCGTGGGCGATCCAAAAGCAGTAGGGATCTGGGCCCTGGCTTCTGCCAGCCGTTCTGTTACCTGCTGGCGGGCCCAGTATATGTCCACGTCATCATCAAAAACAATGGTGACCACGGAGAGCCCAAAGCGGGAGAAGCTGCGGATCTTGTGCAAGCCGGGAATATTGCTGTTGGCTTGTTCTATGGGAAAGGAGATCAGCCTTTCCACGTCAGGTGCACCCAGCGCAGGGGCTACTGTGATCACCTGCACCTGGTTATCGGTAATATCGGGAACGGCATCAATGGGCAGGCGTGTAACCTCGTACACACCATAGCCGATGAGGCCCAGCATGAGCAGGCCTATGATGAGTTTATTCCTCACGGAAAACTCAATAATTCTATCCAGCATGAGATTTTGTTTGCGAAGCTGATATAAATGTATGCCTTTGCCGGAAAATGGGCGTACGGCATAGCAGCCGGCACGGAGGGCCGGTATACTAAAACATTCGGAAATCAGCAGGCAGGAGGGCCGCGATAGGAGAGGGACCGGCTAAAATCATTCGATCGTAGCGGGGTATGGCAGGCGGTTGCGCGGGGTTGTTCAGCAACGGCTTCCAACTGCGCCTGCAGGTGAAGTACCTGCGGCAACAGGAATACCATGGCGGCAGCCAGGTGATGATCCAGGTCCGACTGGTTTACAAAATAGTCGTCGATGTTATGGGTGCCGAAATGGTCACTTTTGTCGTGGTCATGGTCGTTAGACTGGTTTTCGGCGGTTGCGATGTTTTGCCAATTTACCGGAAAATTTTCTTCGTGATGGCGGTGGGGCGTAATGCTGTGAGCGACCACGATAGCGGTCACCAGTCCGAAGATAAACTTATGCAGGACATTACGCATGGATGCAAAGGTAATAATATTTTGGAGTTTCCGCCTAATGTTCGCTCACCGCTTCCCGGTTGTATTTGTTTTTGTATGCTAATGGCGACAGGCCGGTGATCTTCCGGAACACTTCACGGAAGGCCTTTACGTCTGAGTAACCTACATCGTACATCACTTCATTAATGGTTTTCCGGGTGCTTTCCAGCGCTTTTTTTGCGGACTCCATTTTCACCCTTTGGGCATATTCCAGGGGCGTGTTGCCAGTGGCCTTAATGAACCGCCGGTCGAAGTTCCTCCGGCCCACGGCAAACCGGGAGGAGAGGTCTTCTACAGAAATTTTTTCATCAATATTCTTCTCAATGTAGGCCTGCGCCTGTTGTACCATGGCATCGCCATGCTGTTTCTGACCGGTGAAGATAACAAAGGCCGACTGGCTGTCGCGGTCCAGTTCTATCTGGAACACTTTGGAACAGAAGATAGCCGTTTGCCGGTCGTAATATTTTTCAATGATGTAGAGCACCAGGTTTAAAAAGGAATAGGCGCCGCCATTGGTATAGATACCATTTTCATCGGTGATCAGTTTGTCAGAGTAGAGGTGCACCGCGGGGTACATGGACCTGAATTTATCTGCGTTGGACCAGTGGGTGGAACAGTTCCTGCCATCCATGATGCCGGTAGCCGCCAGGATAAAGGCGCCGGAGCACATGGTGGCTATTTCCGCACCGGCCTTGTGCTGCCGGCGTATCCAGTCAAACATTTCCTGGCGGGCCGCTGTTTTTTCCCCGGGCATGGCAGAGGGTATAATAATCAGGTCGGTTTTGGGAATGTCTTTGATATACGTATCCGGGTTTAAAGCTACCAGCTTATGAATGAATTGTTCTTTGGGAGTGGTACCTGCTACTACCAGGCGGAATTGCTGTTTGTTGCCGGCGCGCATCCAGTAATTGTTAGCCGTTGCAAATATTTCTACAGTGCCAACTATACAAGCAATAGTACTGAGGTTGCAGAGGCCTTCAGGATACAGCAGTGTAATATGTTTCATGCGGAAAATGCTTTTACCAAAGGTAAGCATCTGTGTTGTCCAAATCAACCCTCCATAATGTCCATTTCCCCACCCACCGGTCTGTTATACAGCCACTAATTTTACGGTACCAGGCCAATGTAACCACAGCCCCATTCATTCACTTTAAAGCACCTAACAAATGAACCAATACGAAGAATTTTACCAGCTCCATCACCAGCAGGCCCCCTTCCTGCTTGCCAATGCATGGAATGCAAAGAGCGCACAACTGATAACAACAGCCGGCTTTGAAGCGATCGGTACCTCCAGCGGGGCCATTGCCCATTCATTGGGTTATGAAGATGGAGAAAAGATCCCTTTTGCAGCACTGCTTTACATCGTGCAAAGGATAAAAGCATCCACCAGCGTCCCGGTATCGGTGGATATGGAACGCGGATACAGTGATGACCTGCAGGCACTGACGGACAACATTCAAAAGCTGCTGGATTGCGGTATAGCGGGTATCAACCTTGAAGATGCACAGGGAGAGGAGATGTACTTACGAAAGCTGGAATGCATTAAAAATTACCTGGTCAAAACGAACCAGTCACTTTTTATCAATGCACGGATAGACGCGTTTGCACAGCAACTGCCGTCTCCCCTGGAAACTACGATCAAAAGAGCGGAGCAGTATCAGCAGGCTGGCGCGGATGGCCTGTTTATCATCGCCATTCCGGATGCGGAGGTGGCCAGGGAGATCGTTGCGTCTACCCCGCTCCCGGTGAATATGGTCGCCACACCAAAATTGCCAGTGGAAACACTGGTGAGTATCGGGGTGAAGCGGATCAGCATGGCGGTGTTACTGTACAAAGCAACTTACCATCACCTGGAAAAGATCAGTAAGGAGATCATCGCTGAAAAGTCGCTGGCATCCCTATTTTAAGACATTATGCCATTACACGCTAAAATCAATAATAACATGAACGCGCAAGATTTCACAAACACCATCTGGGTGGAACAAACACCGTCAGCAGCCTATAACACCATTTTGAACGTACGGGAATGGTGGTCCGGCTTACATGGCGAATCATTTGAAGGAACCTCGGAAAGGCCGGGTGATGAATTCAGCTTCCATGCCGGAGGCGGGGTACATTATACCAAACAAAAACTGGTAGAAGCCGTGCCGGACCAGAAAGTGGTATGGCTGGTAACAGAAGCCAATCTTACCTTTGTAGACAAAACGGACGAGTGGAAAGGCACCCGGATCAGTTTTGAAATTTCAAGGGAAGCGGGTAAGACAAAGATCGTATTCACGCATATTGGCCTGGTCCCTGCATTTGAGTGCTATAACGCCTGCGCACCTACGTGGGAACAGTATGTGCAGGAACGTCTTACAGCTGCCATAGCAAAAGCGAACTAATGTTTGCCATGATGCCTGAACGGGTTATATCCAGGGCAGGTAGAAGGCCCTGATCACCACCGGGAAGGGAAAGCCTAATACGAAGGAAAATAGGCTGGCATTGATTGAGCAGTGGAAGCTGCCGGTAAAGTGAGATGAAAAATGTTACGAACAACCGTAAGGCCAGGGATCGGTCCCTGGCCTTACGGCATTTTAGCGGGTTATCATGCGCCTTTCAATTGCGCCAGCACATCCGAAAAGGTATTGATGCCCCAGTGCTCAACGTACTTCCCGTCTTTTACCCGTACAATATCTATCACATCAATCTGCACTGTCTTGCCTGTGGCCGGGATGCCCAGTAACGCGCCGGTGTGCGTGCCGCTAATGGTTTTGCGGGTGGTCACCAGGTCGTCTTCTGCTACCTGCTGGTGAATAGTGACGGTAAGGTTTGAAAATGCCGGGCGCAGGAGCTGGTTAAAAAAATACAGCATGCCCTGGGGTCCATTATCCATGCCGGCAGGCGCCGAGCGGTTTATAAACTGCTCATCCATGAGGGCGTGGAAGCTTGTTTCGTTGAATTGTTCTATCACTTCTTTGTTAAACCGGGTTACAACCGCTTTGTTGTTTGCTGTTTGTGTTGCCATAATTGTATTGAATTTTTGATGCAGCAAAGGTCGGTACCAGGGCGTACAGGCCGTTAGGGCCAGGCGTTCAAGTGTTATGGCCAGCCGGTCATATGTGCTGGCTGCGGTAGTCGCTGGGGGTAAGGCCAAAGTGCTGGCGGAAGGCTTCTGAAAAGCTGGAATGATTTTGATAGCCCACTTTGTGGTAAACGTCGGAAGGCGCTTCAGCAGGGGATTTGAGAAGGGTTGCGGCCAGTTGCAGTTTCTCCTTCAGCAGCCATTTTTGCGGGGAGGTGCCGTAAAGGCGCTCAAATTTTCTTTTGAAAGTGGAGGCGCTCATGTTGCACAGGAAGGCCAGTTCGTCCACCGTTACCGGCTGTCCGATGTGGGTCTCCACCGTTTTTTTGAGCTGCATGTCTGCCTGGTCATTGGAAATGATCTTCAGGGATTGTAAGCGGCCTGCATCCAGGCGCAGCAGGTAGAGTAACAGCTCTTCCAGCTTGAGTTGCTTTACCTCCGGCGGCAGGGGCGTACCGGCCCCTAGGAGGAACAGCAGCGATTGTGCGTAGTGGGCTATAAAGTTATCTTGCTGGTAGACCAGGAAAGGCTGTGCATCCTTTGCGGGGGAGGGGGCATCCAGCAGGTGATTGTATTTAATGAAGAACCGGTTTAGTACCTCGTTGCTGAAATAGAGCAGGATGCTGTTGAAGCTTTGGGTGTTGGAGATCACTTCAGATGTAAGGATGTTCCCGGTGGAAAGCAGTACCAGCTCGCCCTGGTGAACGATGGCGGTTTGTGCCGGGTACACCACGGTCTTGCTACCGCTCATCACCAGGTTGATCATATTCCGGTTCAGGATGATCTTGTTCTTGATGGAACTGTGGCTGGAGTGGTATTGCCGGATGATCACCTCGTCTGGTTGAAGGGGTGTGCTGTCCAGCAGGTCGTCCGGTAAAAGAAAAGGCTTCAAGAAAAAAGGCACTGCTGTTTTTAAATAGTGATGTGCATGCAGCAGTCAGGCAAAGGTATCGATAATTCCCGGGGAAGGGAAGCCATGTGTGCCAGTACCTAAAGGAGGTACGCCGGCACAGGATTTGTATACATCTGTAATCCAGGTATTAAAACCATAAGGCCCCAGGAACAACATCCAGCCGCGGCCTGTACAATAACACAAGTCATGAAGAACTGTGTTCAAGGAAACACACAGGTAAGAGAATGTATTAAGATTGTGAATATTTTTCGCTCAAGTTTTAGGAGTTACTATGGCATTAACACCACGTACCATATCTAAAGCCAGCCTCATCCTGCAACAGTTAGTTCCGGGAATAAGCGGCAACATCGAATCCTTCAATGAAGCACAGCCCGTAAGACCCGGCATGATCGTAGCCTGCAATGCCTGCGACTGCAAGGGGTACAATAGTATTTTTACGGATATCGTACACCTTTCCCCTTCGCAGGAAACTATTTTCCGCGTATTGGAGGGTGGTGTGGGCCTTCCCAGTTTTAAATTAGAGGTAGGAGGGGGGATCACCCGCATTGGCTGGCATGAGGAGCAGGCTATTCCTACCAGTGATGGTGTGTACAGCGCAGGCGCCTGTGTGCGCCTGGGAGAAGGTAATGTGTACACCGTATTGAACCGCACGCCCATGATCTTCAAGGAAAGGCATTGAATGCCGCAGGCTTCAGACCGCCTGTCATTGGCATAAAAACAACAAAACCCGTGATTAAACGGGCTTTGTTGTTTTTATGAAGGAGTATATTTTTCCGGCGTTCAATTAAACGACCGCCTGAACTCCAGCGGGGAAATATTTGTCTTGGATTTAAACAGCTTGCTGAATGATTGGGGATGTTCAAAGCCCAGCTCATAAGCCACTTCGCTCACGGATAAGCTGGTGGTAGAAAGCTTTTCCTTTGCTTTTTCAATCAGTTTGCTGTGGATGTATTGCTGCACGTTCTGCCCGATGAGGGCGCGCACCATATCACTCAGGTAGCTGGGAGAAAGATTGAACTGTGCCGCCAGGTATTGTACAGTGGGCAGCCCTTGTTTCAGGGATACGTCTTTATCAAAGTAATCATTCAACAGCTCTTCCAGCTTTTGCAGTACGTTACTGTTTACGACCTTGCGGGTAATGAACTGGCGCTTGTAAAAGCGGTTGATATAATTCAGCAGCAGTTCTATCTGTGCTACCACTACATCCTGGCTGAAATCGTCTATGCGCCCGCTCAGTTCATCACCTATCATTTTAAACAACGCGATAACGGTGGTTTCCTCCTGCGGGGAGAGGTGGAGGGCTTCGTTGGCCGTGTAGGAAAAAAAGCCGTATTGACGGATCTTCTTTGCCAGCGGGTAGTTCCACAGGAAATCGGGATGTATGAGCAAGGTGTAAAGCGGTGCGTCTTCCATTACTCCATGTGCTTCGCCCGTGCTGGCCACCAATTGATTGGGGGAAGCGCAGAACAATCCGCCTTCGTCAAAATCGTAATAGCCCTGGCCATATTTCATGCACCCATTTGCCTTCCTGCGGTAGGATATTTTATAAAAAGACAGCACATGCGATTGTTGGGATTGATGCATTTGCATTTCTCCCTGCTCGTTGTTGATCATGCTTACCAGCGGATGCAAAGGGCCGGGCAGGCCAAAATAGCGGTGCGCATCTGCAATGGAGCTGAATTTATAATGTTGATTTTCCTCTTTCTTCATGTCGTTACAGTTATAAAACCATGATAACCGGCCCTATAAAGATCGGTTATCATGGCGCCATAAACAAATTCCGGTTTAGTTGCCTTGCGCAGCACTGGACACGGCATCCCAGGCTTCCCAGGTGGCCAGCCGCTCTGCATAAGCGGCGCGTACGGCCGGCAGGTTGTGGCGGCCCAGGTGGAAGCGCAGGGGCGGTTGGGCAGCATCCACTACCTGGAAGAGGGCATCTGGCGTGGCATGGGGATCGCCTCTTTCCAGGTTCCGCAGGCCGGCAATAAACTGATCTTTGAACGGGGCGTAGATCTCCATGGGCTGTGCAAATTTCAGGGATTCCTGGCTGCCAAATTCAGTGGCATAGGCGCCGGGCTCAATGATGGTCACGTTAATGTTGAACTGTTTCACTTCTGCCGCCAGGGCTTCGTGGATGGACTCGAAGGCCCATTTGGAGGAGCAGTAGTAGCCGATCACCGGCAGGGTAACGTGCCCCAGGTTGCTGGAGGTGCCCAGGATGTGCCCACCACCTTGCTGGCGCAGCAGGGGCAGGGCGGCCTGGATAACGGTGAGGGGGCCAAAGACATTAGTTTCATACATAGCCTTCACATCGGCCTGGGAGGCTTCTTCAATGGTGCCTATCAGGGAGTAGCCGGCGTTATTCAGTACAATATCCAGCCGTCCAAAATGAGCGTGGGCCTGCTCCACGGCGGTTTTTACCTGGTCCGGGTTGGTGACGTCCATTTCCAGGGTAAGCACGTTATCGCCGTATTTTTCGGGGAAGTCGGCTATGCTGGAAAGTTTGCGGGCGGTGGCGGCTACTTTGTCGCCGCGCTGCAGGGCGGCTTCCGTCCAGATGCGGCCAAAGCCACGGGAGGCGCCGGTGATAAACCATATTTTACCGGTCTTTGCAGTATCCTGTTGATGTGCCATAGTGTTGCGTTTTTGTGTTTTTGTTTCACAAATGTCAGCACAAGTGGCGGAGTGTTTGTAGCCTGTTTGCGGGGTGTTGTAGCCAAAACGGGGATATATGCTCATTCCTCCTTTGGTTGCTTTGCCACCGGCTCCTGGTACAGCCCCAGGATATTACCCGTTTTATCCTTTATCCTCGCGGTGATCTCCGGCAGGTCTGCGCCCACGGGCTGCACTATTTCCCCGCCATTTTCAATCACCAGCCGGAGGGTGGCCTCCATGTCAAACACCATCACATATACCAGCAGGCCCACTTCCTGCACGGCTTTACGCCGGGTGGTAAACGCCCCGCTCACCTCGCCTACGGCATCATCAAAGGCGATGGCCCCATCACCCCGGGTGCGCATTTCCCAGCCAAATACGTTGTGATAGAAAGCTGCGGACTCGCGTACATCGCGGGTAGGCAGTTCCAGGTAGCAGATCTTGCCGTTGCCTAATGTGGGTACCATAAAAATGTTTTGCTAAAAGTTACGGAAAAAAAGAAGGCCGCCCTGAACAAGGCGGCCCTGTTTTACACACGTCCTGTTGTTCTGTCGCAACAGGTAATCTTGGAATGCGATGCTACTGGAGGAAGATCTCGCGTATAGCGTGGTTGTTCACTTCCAGCACATAGATATTGCCATTCTTATCAATAGCCATAGGCCCGGTTTGGGAGAAGTTGAACAGGGCATCGCCCAGGCCCCCGTCTGCATAGCCATACTTGTATTGCTGGTAGCTAAGCTTACCACCGGTAAGGCTGCCTGTGTTGTTGGTGGGCAGCGTAATGGAGCGTACCGCAAAGTTGCCGCCATCCAGGAAATAAATGGTATTGCTGGCAGGGTTATACACGGAGGAGCCGGGGTTGCCGAGGCGGCTGGTACCTGGCAAGCCATCCACCCAGCCGCCGTCATAGTTGTTGCCGGCCAGGGTAGTACGCGAGCGTATGCTCATATCAAAAGCATAGTATTGTGCAGCATCCGTGCCGCCATAATAAGCGATGTTATTGATGACCACAAAAGGATACGTAACGCCTGTAAAGCTCAGTTGTGTAACTGCCAGGGTCTTTGCGTCTATCTTGTATGTGCCGCTATAGTCCGTACCAAAGCATACATTGTTCCTGTCATCCATACTGAGTGATTTTGCCGTATTGCTCATGTTGTTCAGGTAAGGGACTACCGTGCCATCCGGCGTGATCTTGCGGATCGCGTTATTATTGTCTGCTACATAGATATTGTCCTGTGCATCTGCAGTGATGCCAAAGATGTAGGAGAATCTTGCCGTGGTGCCGTTGCCATTGGTATTGCCCTGTTCCGTTTCGGAGCCGGCAAATATGGTCTTACCACTGCCATCCGGCGGTACTTTATAGATCACGAAATTGCTGGCGTAGTATACATTACCCTTGGAATCTATTGCCAGGCCCGTATAGCCGGTTATGGTAGGGTCCGCAAAGAAGGTCTTCACACCCGCGTGGCGGAACAGCGGGCTTTGGGCATGCAGGCTGCCGGTGGAGAGCTGCATATTGCCGGTAGCCGTACCGTTGGGCATCGTTACGGTCAGCGTGCTGTCTGTAGCGGCGCTGATGGGCACGGGGATGCCATTCAGCGTCAGCTGGTTGTTAGCAGGATTAGGATCAAAGCCGGTCCCTTTTACGGTCACCACGGCGCCTGCCAGGCCATTGTCCGGCAGCAGGGAGATAATGCCCAGGGACTGTACGGTAAATACGGGGCCGGTCACGCTTTGGCCGTTCACCACCACTTTCACGGCACCGCTGGTAGTGCCGGCAGGAACGGTCACCTGCAGTTGCTGGCCGCTTGCGCTGAGCAGGGTAGCAGGCACGCCGTTCACCGTAATGGCATCTTCATCGGTAAGGGCGCTGAAGTTATTACCAGTGATGGTCAGTTTACTGCCCACCGGGCCGCTCATAGGCGCTATTTGCGATACCACGGGCACTGGTACTTTGGTGAATACCGGCCCGCTGGTCTTCTGTCCGTTAATGGTCACGCTTACCGGGCCGGTCTGCACATCGCTGCCCGCGGTGATCACCAGGGAGGTAGCTGTGGCGCTTACCACTTTGCTGGTTATGCCGTTAATGGCCACCACGTTATCGCCGGCATGGGTGCTGAAGCCCTCACCGGTGAGGGTGATGGTGGTACCGGGACCACCGGTTACAGGTTTTATTTTGGAGATCAGTTGGGAGGTGAATTGCGGCCCGCTGGCATGCTGGCCGTTCACATCCACGGTAAGGGCACCGCTGCCGGCACCGGCAGGTACGGTGATCACCAGCGTTGTATCATTCGCGTTAGTGACGATGGCTTTCTGGCCGTTCACGGTCACCACCGCGGGACCGGCTGTGCCGGTAAAGCCTGCACCGGTAATGGTTACCGTGGTGCCGGCAGGACCGTTGGAAGGGCTGATGGCATGCACGCTCAGGGCCTGGTAGGTGTAGGTTTCACCGGTCACCGTTTTACCCGCCACGGTCACCGCTATGGGCCCGGTGCTGCCGCTGTCTGGTGCCGCCACGATCAGCGTGGTGTCTGTGGCGTCCATGATACGGGCGCCTTTGCCGTTAAAGGTTACATTATTGTCGGGGAAGTTCCCGCGGAAGCCTGTACCATGGATGGTCACCACGGTGCCGGGGTTACCACTGCCGGGCAGGAAGCTGTTCACGCGCAGCGTGGCATCCACCTTGTTCTTGTCATCTCTTCTGCAGGCGCCCAGGAGCAGCACTGCCACCAAGAGGTATAATGCATGTTTCATGTGCATGTTTTAAAATGAATAACGCATGCCCAGCTGCAGCTGGTAGCGGGAGTTAAAGAAGTCGGTGGCGTAAGGGGTACCCGGGTTGGCAAAGTTGTACACGGGATAGCCTTCCTTGGTCTGGCGACCGGGGTATACCGGTGTCAATCCTACACTGGCCGTGGAGTTGAAGGTATTGGGCGAGAAGTACACGCGGCCCCAGTCCTTGTTCAGCAGGTTAGTGAGGTTGATCACGTCCAGTGACAGGGTCAGGTAGCTGCTGCGCGGGTTAGTGGTGAAATGGTACTCCTGTGCAAAGTGAAAATCTGCCTGCTCATTCCAGGGCGTGCGGCCCATATTGCGCGCGGTGAAATCGCCGCGGCGGCCGTGCAGGTATTTGTTGCCATCAATGAATGCATTGAAAGCGGCTGCCTGCTGGGCGGCGGTGATCACGTTGCCTTGCGCATCGTTATAGTCCTGGAAGAAATGAATGGCCTGGTCCGCATACGGGATGTAGGCCAGGCTTACCTGTTGGGGCAGTCCCTGCACGCTGTTGTTCACAATGCCGTAGGTAAAGGGGGAGCCGGATTGGGCGCTGAAGAACACGGAGAAATTACTGATCCATTGCTTGCTCCATGCTTTGCGGTAATCTGCATGCGCTACAATGCGGTGGCGGATGTCAAAGTTGGAATAAGCCAGGCCCGGGTTGTTCGGGTTCAATGCCTGGTTCAGCTGCCAGTTACTTTCCATGGAGTTACGGATCCCGTTGCTTACGTCTTTGGATTCACCGTAGGTGTAAGACACGCCGGCATTAAAACCACCTGTGAAATTGCGGCTGATGCTGGCGGAGAGGTTATAACGGTAGCCCTGGTTCGTGTTGCTCAGTTCATACGCGTTTGAGAAATGAGGATCTATGTTGCCGCTGAAAACAGGCTGCTTCAACTCCGTATCATACGCGTAGTAAGTAGGATTGTCCCTGATGTTTACCTGGCGGAACATGACATCCCTGATGCTCCTGGTGTAAATGCCTTCCACGGTGATCTTGTAAGCATTGGGCGTGGTGTAATCCAGTGCCAGGCTTATTCTTGCTACTTTGGGCATTACAAAGTGGTTGTCCACCACATCCACCTGTGTTTTGCCGGAGTTCCTGTTGTTCAATACTGTACCGTTCTGGCCAATGAAATCTGCAATGCCATTCTTGCCTGTCTTTAGCGGGTCTGTACCTGGCACAAAGGCCTGCTGGTCCGCTTTCTGGTCAAAAGAGCCGTAGCTGTCACCATTGTTGTAGTAGGCATAAGCCAGCCATGCAAAGGGAATGCGGCCGGTAAAGAGGCCGGCGCCACCACGCAGTACCAGGCTTTGATCGCCCAGCCAGTCATAACGGAAGCCCAGGCGGGGAGAGAGCTGCACCTTGCCAAAGAAGTCTTCATGGATCTGGTTCAGCGGCGTATAGCTATAGGTGTTACCCAGGTTGCCATCAGTGATGGCATTGCGGGTTTTGTCGCTCAGCACGGGTTTTACAGGCAGCAGGGTATAGTCTGCACGTACGCCCGGTGTGATCTTCAGCTTGTCGGTGAGCTGAATTTCATCCTGGAAATAAGCGCTCAGCATGTCAATATTGAACGACTGTGGATGTGCCATGATATAATCACGGCTGTTGTCCGTGTAGTTGTAGCTGCCACGCACGCGCCAGGGATTGTTGTTCAGGTAATCATCAATGCTCAGGTAGTCCACGCGGCCGTTCCAGCTGTTCACAAAACCGTAGTTGATGTGGTACAGCTCATTGTGGGTACCAAACAGGAAAGTGTGTTTCCCCTTGTACCAGGTAAGATTGTCCGTGATCTCCCAGGTGCGCTGCTGCATGTTGAAGATGGCGCCTTCACGGTCGGTGCCCAGGTAGATGGTGGTACCGGGTGTACGGCCCATGATCTGTACCTGCGGCAGGTTAGGATCGCTTTCCGGGTCGCGCTTGTCATTCACCACGGTGTAGCCCACCAGCAGGCTGTTTGCCAGGGTAGGAGTGAAGCGGGATTTCAGTTCCGCCACCGTGGAAGTCTGGTTATTCGTCTGCCTGTAAGCCATGCTGGTAAAGCGGAAATCAGACTGGTCGCGGTCCATGATCACGGCATGGGAAAGGATGGTGTTATTGCGCAGCGTGAGCTGGTGTTTTTCATTGATGTTCCAGTCCAGGCGGTTGAAGAATTTGGCAGACTGGCTGCTGGCGTTATAAGCCCCGGCAGTACCGGGTTTGAAGGCGTCGCCATAGCGGGAGGTGGTGGCGTTGATGATGTCCTGCTCATCCTTTACGCTGAGGATCTGGGCGGTCTCTTTTTCGCCCACATTCAGCTGGGAAGGATCGCGGCGACCCGTCATTTCCTCGTTGGTGAAGAAGAACAGTTTGTTCTTAATGATAGGGAACCCCAGGCGTATGCCGGACTGGTAATCATAGAATGCGCTGTTTTCCTTGCCCAGGGAGCCTATCTTGTCTTTTCCCACCAGGGCTGCATTCCGGCCAAAGCCATATACAGAGCCGGTGAGCTCATTGGTACCGCTGCGGGTCACCGCATTGATGCTGCCACCGGTGAAGTTACCGATCTTCACATCGAAGGGGGCCAGGTACACCTGCATATCTTCAATAGCATCCAGGGAAATGGGATTGCTATGCGTGCTGCTGCCGGGCATACCGGAAGTACCGGTAATGCCACCCAGGGAAGGGCTGAAGCCGATGGCATCATTGTTAATGGCGCCATCCAGTGTCACGTTGTTGTAGCGGAAGTTGGTCCCGCCAAAAGAGTTGTCCTTCGAGGCCTGGGGCACCAGGCGGGTCATGTCCTGGATGCTGCGGTTGGCCGTAGGCATGTTACGCAATTGCGACTGGCTGATGTTCTGGCCGGCGCCGTAGGTATTTGCCTTGGCACCTTTGCTGCCTTTCACCACTACTTCACCCAGCTGCTTATTGCTATCCTGCAGCACAAAAGCCAGCTGCAACGGTTCACCCAAGCGTACGGTGATGTTTTCCTGTTTCTGCTCACCCATGCCTACCATGGAAGCCTGCACGGTGTAAGGCCCGCCAATGCGCAGTCCTGTAAGATGATAGCGGCCATCATTGCCGGCCACGGTGCCATAGCGGGTGCCGGTGGGCACGTGGATGGCCTGGATGGTCACCCCGGGTATGGGCTGGCCCTTGCCATCCGTGACACGCCCATCCAGGCGGCCACTGGTTTCCTGCGCCTGCACCGTGCCGCAAAGCAGCAACAGCAGCAGTATGCAAAGACTATAAAGCTTGTTCATGTGTTACGTTGTTAAAAGTTTTCTTTCAATACCTGGTCAATGATGTGCAGGATACCGTTGTTGGTCAGCACGTTCTGCTTCATGATGTTGCAGGGTTGTGGGTTGCCGCTGCCTTGTATCCTGATGGAGGTGAAACCTACACCTGTCTGCGGATTGGGCACCAGGGTCACCGTGGTGGTGTTGCTGTTGGCCATGGTCTGCTGGCTGGTGTTGCTGTCATCCGCGGTAAGGATGTAGTCGTACACGAAGTGACGGCCTGCGGTCAGCTGGTACAGCAGCAGGGCTTTCAGCACCGCAGGATCGGTGGTAGCAATGCTGTCCATGCTGGGATAGCCGGCGGCGCGGAAGGCGTTGTTGCTCGGGGCAAACAGCGTATAGGCGTCGTTGCCGGCCAGCAGGTTCTTCATGCCGGTCACCTGTAGGGCAGTGTTCAGGAAAGTAAGGCTGGTATCTGCTGCCACCGCATCGCTCAGGGTGTTTTGCAGCAGGGGCGGCATCACTGCGCTGATCACCTGTATGAGGCCATTGCTGGCAGGCATATTCACCGCCGATACGGGCGTACCATTGATGGTGATCACCGTGTCAGCTCCTTTTATCCAGTGGGTGATGTAGAGCTGTGTGCCGGCAAAGCTGGTCACCGGCTGGTTAAAGCGGAAAGGCAGCTTATTCAGGTCCCAGCTGCCATCCAGCAGGTGGTAGCGCACCATGTTCAGCAGCACGGCACCGTCTTCCTGGGCCACCGCGGTCTCATCACTGTAGCCGGCCGCCTGGAAGGCTGTATTGTCCGGTATGAGCACAGTATAAGGGCCGGCCCCGCGCAGCTGTTTATCCAGGCCGGTGGTGGTCAGCGCGGTATTGAAGTCGGAGAAATTGAACTTGTTGTCTGTGATCACATTCACCAGTTGGTTAGCGTCACCACCGCTGGTAGCGGGTTTGCTGTCGTCCTTTTTGCAGGCAAAGAGGAGCAGGCAAAACCCGGCCAGCCAGATATTTTTTTGCATCGTATTTCAGTTTTTGGGTGTAGATCAATGTGCCAGCAGGTTATCGTCTATCACGTGTATCACGCCATTGCGGCACACAATGTCGGTGGTGGTCAGCGGCACCGGTGCAAATACAGGTGAGAGCTGGTTCACCAGCAGTTTGCCACCGGTTTGCTGGAAGCGCAGGCGCATATACACGGGCGGTGGGCGGTAAAGGTCTCCGGGCATCAGCAGTGCATTGGCCAGGCTGCCGTTGTCAGAGAAGTCGTTGGAGAAATACACCAGCGGGTACGATGGCCTGTTGAAATAGCTGAGATCCTCATGCGTAGAAAAGAGCATAGAGTCCAGGGGATTGAACACCGCCGCGTAGTAAGTTTTGCCACCAATGTCCCGGTAGTTGGGATAGTCCATCGGGGAACGGCCGGCCAGGGCACGGAAGTCGTCCGGTGTTTTGAGCCCTGCCTGCGCAAACGCATGGTTGGTGGGTACTATCAGCGTAAAAGGTGCGCATTGGGAAGAGCTGGTCAGCAGGGGCAGGAAGTCCTGTATATTGTACCCTATGTAGTCATCATTGGTGCTATCGCTGATGTGGTAGGCCTCCAGGAACTGGCTGAATTCTGCATGGCTGCCCAGGTAGTCTATCATGTCAAACGCCGGCTTTTTCAGTACCTCGTCCAAGATGTAAATGGTGCCGTCCAGGCCGTCCAGGGCGCGCAGCGGGTGGGCATGCCCGTTCACCATCAGCTTCCCCTGGTGGATGCCCAGGTACAGGAAGTAGCGGTAGGGTGACCATGGGCTGTAGTCTGCAAAGTCAGACGCCGTCAGCATGGAATACTGTGCTATGTTACCAAGTGATTGCTGCAGGTTGCTGCTGTTGACAGGATTGGCGATGGCATGGTACAGCACCAGGGAGTCCAGGTCGTTGATGTTCATGCCGGCAATGCCTGCCTTCGTATAGCCGGCCGCGTTAAAGGCGGAGTCTGAAGGCACCAGCAGTGTATAGGCCGCCACTTGCTGCGCCGCCAGGATGGAATCCAGGTTCACGCGCTGGCAGATGGCTTTGTAGATGGTAAGGTTGGAGCTGTCCAGCAGGGCCTTTACCGTAGCCGGTGCCGGCGCTCCGGGTATGGGCTTGCCTACGGGCGTCACCTGGGCATCTTCCTGCCGGCAGGCCATGCAGCAGGAGATGACTAACAGTAATGTATATACTATTTTTTTCATGGTCATTTAAGTGAAAGGTTATTGCTGCGGAAGCAGGTAAGGATAGTTCATCAGGTCTTTGATGTGGTATACCACCCCGTTGTCCGTAAGATTATCCTTAGACAGGCGCCCGTCACCATAGTACACGCTGCTGGGGCCATAGGCGCCGGTCTTACCATCTGCCGGCCGGATGAAAAGGGAGGCGTCCGGCATGATGGTCCACCCGTACACAGATACCGTAGCATTAGGGACAGATACCATGGATTTATCCGTAGAGAAAACATGGTGCACGGCCATACCCAGGGTATAGATGCGGTAAGCGATGGGCTGGTAGCGGCTTACATCGATGTGCGCAATACTGTCTGCCGTGAGCCCGTAACGCAGCATCACATCATTGGTAGGCGCATACACCGTGTAAGGGCCTTTGAGCGCCAGGCTGTCCCACTGCCTGCTTTGTTTGAGCAATTGCACAAACAGCGTAGCGGCGGTGTCTTTTGCCAGGAAGCCCTGGATGGTGCCGGGGAAGTATTTGGGAATGGCCTGGAGCAGGTGCATAGCACCGTTGGTCAGGGCAATGTTGCGCTTGGGTGCATCCTCCACCGGGCAGCCGTTGATCACCACACGGTAGTTGTCCGCCCCGTTGCCATAGGAAGTCACAGACACATACAGCGGCCCGCCGGAAAGCGACGTGTAGATATTATCCAGCTGCGTGGGCAGGTCAGCGATGTACACGCGGCCGGGGATGACCAGGTATTTAAGGGCCTGGCGCAGGCTGTCCGTGTTCATGTTATCAAAATCACTGGCGCGGGTAATACCCATTGCATTGAAAGCACTGTTCTCCGGTGCAAACAGGGTATAGGTGCCGGTGTTAAGGCTGTCCAGGAAGCCGATCTTTTGCAGGCCGGCGGCCAGCAGGCTGAGATTATAGTTATTCCGTATGAAGTCGCCCATGGCGCGTATGCTGGAGGATGGCTGGTCCACGGTGAGGGCGTTCTTCTTACAGCCCGCCATGATGGAGGTGCCCAGCGCCAGCGCGCAGAAAAGGCGTTTTATGTTTGCTTTCATGATTGCGGTGGTTTAGTAAATGGGCGGATCATATTTGCGCTGCAGCACGGTGAGGTACACATTGCCGTTCACATACTCGATCGTATTGATGGTGGCGAATGAACGGGGATTGTAAATGCCGGAGCGGATAGAGATGATCAGGCCTGTGTTCTGGTCGGCCATGATGTTGTACACAGCGGTGCCGGCCACAGGGCCTATGCTTACCGTGGCGGCGTTACCATAGTTCTCCACGTTAGCACCATTGTCCAGGTGGTCAGATGGGTTGCTGGGCGCGGAGAAGGTGAACTTCTGGCTTTGTTGCCCGGCATAGATGCGGTTCCATGAAGGAATGGGAAACAGCGGGAAATGATAGTAAGGATGCGCCACGGGTTCCTGTGAGCGCAGCATGGTGGTCATGAACACGTTCTGGTAGCCGGGCAACTGGCCGGGCTGGTTAGCGCCGGGAGAGGTGCCAAACAGCGTGTAATACACATTCATGGTGTCTTTCAGGTTGCGGTTCAGGTTACCCCCGGCCTCGTCATACACGAAGGTCTGGTTGTAGCCTTCCGCGCTGAGGTTATAGAAGTTCACATACACGGCCGAATCAGAGAAGGACTGCCTGGTGAACTGCTCCTGGCGCACGTAGGCTATGGTCTTTGCTGTGTACACGGATTGCTCCAGGATATTCATGGTATATACTTCCCCCTGTTGCAGATCCAATACGGTGTCTACCAGGAAATGCTTCCGGTTTTCTGCGCTAAGGCTGAAGAAAGGCGCGTTGCTAAGCGGGCGGGTGGCAAAGACGAAGCGGTGTTTTCCACTGGGCACCTGGCCGTAGCTGGAAAGGTCGTAGCCGTTCAGAATGGGGCCCACGGCCACTTTCATGGTGCCGGGAAATTCCGTTTGCCAAAGAGAGGTGTTCCCCGCATCGGGGTAAGGCCTCGCCAGTTCACCGCGGGTGTTCAGGTAATCGCAGGTTATGGCAGCGCTTACCGGTGCGCTGCTGTCGCCCATCACCGGGTCTATCATCATGATGAGATATGGTGGCGGGGCATCCTTGTTGTCGAGTGTAACGTTATAAGTAAGGTCATTGAATACGCGCAGGTAAGCCGGGCTTTGCACCGTTGGGTAGTCTGTTTTGCGGCAGGCACCCAGTTGCAAAGCGCCTGCAAGGGCCAGCAGGCACCAGGACATACCTTGCCTGTTGAAGAGCTTTATCATTGGTTATGCTTTATGATGATCATTTTTGCAGACTGGTCTTTCAGGCTGCCTACTAACGCTACCGTATACACGCCGGTCTCAAACTGCGGCTGCTGGCCGGGGTAGAGTGCCGGGCGGGCAATGAAGTCCGTGCCTTTCAGCGCGGGCACTGCCTGCAGCCAGTTGCCGGGTGTTACATTGGGCCGGGAAGCATAGGCCAGGATCTGGCTGGCGCCATAGCTGGGCGACAACATCACGTAGGGGTCGATGTTCACTACCGCTCCTTGTGCAAGGTGCTGGCTGGCCGGCAAGGTGGATACACGGTTGGTTACGCCCAGGAAGGGTTGGCCATTGGCCTGGGTGAAGGTCACCTCCGGTACATCAGTGCTCAGGTTCAGGAAGCGGATCCAGAAGGGCATGGCGGTGGTGTACTGGTCATAGGTGCCATCATCGCCGGCGTTGTTCTCATTGTAATAGAATTTACCGCTCAGGTTATTGGCCACCATTTTCACTACGGCTTTACCACCTGCCCCGGGAAATACCCAGATGCTATAGTTATCACTGCCGGTCAGCTGGAAACTGGTGTCCACCATGGTGTTGCTTTTTACATCCTGCACTTTTAGTGTATGCTTTCCCGTTATAAGTGTCTGGTAAGCGGAGGCCTTGGTGTATTCCAGGCTGCTGTTGCTAATGACAGCACCGTCAATGCTCACGTTCAGCTGGGAGTTGGGCAGGGCATTTACCGCCTGTACATGGCCGTAGGTCACATTCAGCGGCTCTGTAATGTCTGTGATAATGCGGAAGGCATTGAACACCGTTGGGGAAGAAACATTGCTGCCGCTGGGGTAGTAATTGAAGCTGCCATTTACCGATACCAGGATGGTGTATACGCCGCCTGGCTGGAAAGTGTGCAAGGGCGCGCAGGTAAAGCCCGGTTCAATGGGCACCGCGCTGGCGGCGGTGGTTATTGACATGTTGCCGTTGTTCACGTTAATGGTCTTTGATTCATCAAAACCAGTGGGTACGGCAGGCACTATATGGCCGGCTGCGTCCTGCACTTTGAACTGGTAGGCGCCATAAGGTACTTCTACGTATTCCGAGGCTTTGCCGGGCGCTATGTTGCTGGTGGTACTGCTTACGGTGGTACCGTCTGCAAACACCAGGCTCATATTCCCTTGTACATTGCCCTTGGCAGGAGAGGAGCTGAGATTGAGCAGGCGTACCTTGAAATGCTGCGGGTTATTGGGCGGGGAGATGGAGCGCTGCAGGGTGAACAGGCTGTCGGTGCTCATGATGTCCACCGTTGCGTCCCCGAATAACACGTTGTAGTAATCGGTAGGATGGCTCACGTCTTCCTTAATAGTAAAGGATTTGGTATAGAGCAAGGGCTCTGGCTGTGCGTTACCCAGGCTGCCGATGGTCAGCCGGGCGGTGCCATCTGCACCAATGAAGCGCTGGGGAATGGTGTAGGAGCTACCCAAGCGGCCATTGGTAAAATAGGCGGTAGGCCGGGTATTATCCGCCAGGTAAAGGCCTTCCAGGCTGGGTGGTATCATGCTGGTAAGCGTGTCGCCATTGATGACCAGTTCTGTGCCGGCGCGGCCCAGGTTCTGGAGGCGCACGGTAGACCCGGTAAGCACCTGTGGCTGATCCGGCTCTACGTAGCGGTAGTCTGCTTTCTGCTTCTTGCAGGCCCCCAGGCCGGCCAGCAGCAGGATGCCGGTGATATATCTGTTTACTTGCATAGTCGTTCGTTTAAAAAATATTGTAGGTGAGGCCCAGCATCAGTTCTGATCCGCGGCGGTAACTGCGGCGGATATACGATTTGCCGTAATACTTACCGCCGGTACCGGGGTTGGCGTACACTTCCTGGTAGGGCTGGTCCAGGATGTTCTTGGCATAGCCTTTCAGTTGCAAACGCCTGGTCAGGTACTGGCTGAACACCAGGTCCAGCACGGGCATGGGACGGCTGTAGAGGTCCGGCTCCCCGCTCAGGTTGATCTGGATGAGGCGCTCACCCACTTCGTTGAAACTAACGTTGATGTCTGTACGTGTTTTAGGGTTGTTATAGTTCAGGAACGCATTGAGGGAATAGGGCGCCTGTTCAAACAGCGGGCTGTTAGAAGGCGAGCGGCGGTCAATGGCGCGGGAGGCGGCCAGCCTTTCCGCCGATTTCTTGATGTCGCTCTGCGCCAGCAGCAGGTTAGCACCCAGGAAGAAGTGGCGGAACGGGTCGTACAGCTTGCCCAGGTCTTTCACGGCTTCCAGCTCCAGGCCATATACGTGGCCCTGGTTGGGATCATTTTCAAACTTCACCGCCGGGAACTCCGGGTAGCGGGCATCCACGCCCTGTGAGTTTTCAGAATACACCTTGGTCAGCTGGTGATCGATCTGTTTGTAAAAGGCGGAAACGGAGATCACTTCTCCCGTACCGGGGAACCATTCCCAACGGAAATCATAGTTCGTTGTAGACTGGTTCACCAGCTTGGGATTGCCCACTACCAGGGCAAACTGGAAGGGGTCAAATTCAAACACGTTGGTCAGCTCGCGCAGTTCCGGTCTTGCCACCGTGGTGCTGTAGCCCAGGCGGAAGTTCATGTCCTGTTTGAGGGTGTAGGTCAGGTTTAGGGAATAGTAGGGCTTATACTTTGTTTTGTAAACGGAATTGGGCTCGGTGAAGACCAGCTTCACCGCGTTGCCATCCTTGCTGGGCGCCGTGAGGGAAGGATCGAGGAACACGCCGGAAGTATCCACGGCAGCTTCAATATCATTCATCTCAAAACGGGCACCACCGGTAAGGCGCAGGTTCTCGCGCAGCTTCAGGTCCAGCATGCCGTAGAAGGCACGGGTCTCATAAAAACCTTTGTAATTGTTCGGCGATTTCTGTGCATTATAGAGGAAACCACCCACGGCGGGTTGTCCTTCGCCTGTGGCACTGGCAGGCATTTTTACGCCTATCTGGTCATAACCTACCAGGTGGTCCAGGTCACCATGCACGGCGTACAGGGCCAGGTTGCCGGTGGAGGAGAAGTTGGAGCCGGGGAGCGACAGCACGTTTTCTGTGAAGGTGCGGTCGCGGTGCAGGTAGTTGCCGCCCAGTTTAAATTCCTGGTGGTTGCCCAGCATGCGGAAAGGCAGGGCCAGGTCAGCCTTGTAGTTATAGTTCGTCTCGTGCAGGCGGCGATAGCGGCGGCCATTGGGATCGGCCTGGATAATGCCGTACGGGCCGTAACCATTCACATAACCGGATACCAGGGAGTAATACACCGGGGTGCCGATGGGGTCTCCGGCGCTGCCGGGTGAAGTGTTGGGACCCGTAATGGAGCCGCTACCGATGGGGTGGTACACTGCCAGGTTTACAAAACGGTAGTCCGGGTCATCCTGGCTGGAGGTGGAAGTAGCGCCGTTGTAACTCAGGCGGGGTGCGTATTCCCCTTTCCAGAACTTGTGCTCGCCCTGGAGGTTGAATGTATTCAGTGTGCGGTAGCTGCGTTTCAGGGAGTACACGATGTTCTCCACCGTACCAGGCAGGCCGGTATATTCGTAATAACCATACAGGTTGCTTGCCTGCACATCTGCACCGCGGCTGCCCAGGTACTGGAGACTGATCTCGTTCAGCGCATTGAAGCGGTAAGTGAGGCCGCCCAGGAAGCCATAGTTGAGCGTTTGCGTGCCGGTGTTCTCCTTGTAGGAAATATATTTACCCAGGTTCAGGTTATTGGGTGTAATGTAGTTAGGAATAATGCGCGTACTGTTCACTTGTCCATTACCGGTAAGTACACCCTGGTAAATGCTCCATTGCGTAAGGTCGCCGCCGTGAATGTCTGTTTCCCGCTCGTAATAGTTCACACCAGCGATCACGCCCAGCTTGTGTTTATGGAACAATGTAAAGCTGTTGCCATAAGTAGCGGAGTAGATCTGGTTCAGTTTACCCGGTGCGTAACGGGTAGTGAGCACGGGATCAAAACTGTGCATGATATTATTTACACGGGTGGCTTCGGCTTTCAGGGCGGGGTCGCCAGGACTGGCTGCCAGCGCGGCTTGCAGGTTGCCATAACCATTGGGGTATTGTTTGCCCAGGTTTACAAAGTCCTGTGAAAGGCCGGCGTTCTTTACTTTCTGGCCGAAGAAACCGGGGTCGGAGTTGTAAAAACTATTTACGCTGCCACCGGGGCCGATGTTGGTATTGTAACCGCTTTGTATGGTGATGCTTAATGCTGCGGAATCCGGCACAGACCTGGTTTTCAGCTCCACGATGCCGGCGGCGGCGTCGGCCGGTTTATCCGGTGTATAAGTTTTGTAAATGGTGATATTATCCAGCAGGGATGCGGGCACCAGGTCCAGTGGAATGGCGCTGCGGTCGGGGTCAGAAGAAGCGAGGCGTACCCCGTTCAGCTGGCCTATCACAGAGCGGTCGCCGAGACCACGGATGGCCACGTATTTATCATCCGTAATGGTTACACCGCTCACGCGCTGCAATGCCTGGGTGGTGGTAATGCTGGCCGTTTTTTCAATGCTGGCAGCGGAGATGGCGTCCTGCACCACGGCAGAGGCCTTCCGTTCCAGCAGCACTGCGGCATCCGTGTTGGTGCGTTTGCGGGCCTGTACCTGTACTTCATTGAGCTGGGTGCGGCTTTCCTTCAGCACGATCTGCAGGTGCTGGCCGGGCATTACTTTGATCTCCTGGCTTACAAAACCAATGTAGGAGATCACCAGGGTGGCGCCTTCCTCGGAAATGTTAAGTGTGAAGTTACCATTGGCGTCTGTGATAGTACCCTGGGCGCTGCCTTTAATGTGGATGCCCACCCCCGGCAGGGCGGCCTTGTGGGCGTCCTTTACACTGCCGCTCACGGGCTGTGGCACCGCACTGACAATAATGCGGTTGTTCTCAAACACCTGGGCCATCATGCCCTGCGGTTGCAGTACATGGTCCAGGACGTCCATCAGTGGCTCGTTCCGGGCGGTCACGCTTACGTCATCGTGTTTGTCTACCAGCTGGTCATTGAAGTAGATCTTTACTTCAGACTGCGTGGCGATCCGGGTGAGCACGTTGCGCAAAGGCTGGTGCTGCATACTCACGGACAAGCGGATGTCCCGGATACTTTGCCCCTTGCTGGGCTCACTCGCCATCAGGTTTGTGGCCAGCATGCTGAGGGCGGCCACATAGCAGGAAATGCGCATAACCTTTTTTAAATAAGCATAGGGTTCCCCCTGGAAAAAATTCATACTTTTACCATGTTTATTAGTTAATCATTCCGGTTAATTAATAACCCGCCTGCACTGCACGCATTGGTTTCTCAGGCCCCGGCGTGTGACAGGCATTTCAGGCCGGATTACACGTTTTGCGTGGTCCGGTTTTTTTGTGTAGCAGTGTGGTCAGGTAATGATCCCTGGCATAGGCAGTATGTTTTTAGAAGGTTAGTGAATCGCGATATCGCCGTTTGCAGTAGGTGTGAAATGAAGATGGTATACGCGGGCCAGGATCTTCATTACATTCTCCAGTTTATCCTGTTTGTCAAATGCACCGCTCACCGGCAGGGCTGCCAGTTGGCCATCAGAGATAATAAAGTGTTGCCCATAACGGTTTTCCAGGGCCTGCACCACTTCGTCCAGTCTTTCCTTGTCAAAGCGCAATGCACCGGTCTTCCATGCGGTATAGCTGCCCGCTTCAATGTGCCGCACATTGGGTTGCAGGGCGTCCTGCTCACTGTTCAGTTGTTCATTGGCCGTCAGCAAGATCATCTGCGTACTGTCTGCCGGGTTGTACACGCCTACCTTACCGCTGCTTACCGTCACCCGGAAACTGTGGGAGACCGCATAGCTGCGGATGCTGAAGGCCGTGCCCAATACCCTGGTACAAAAGGCGCCACTACGGATGAGGAAGGGATGTTGCGGGTCGGGGTGTACATCAAAATAAGCTTCGCCTTCCAGTTCTACCTGGCGCATATCGCCGAAGGTGGCGGGGAAATGCAGGCGGCTGTTGGCATTCAGCCATACCACCGTACTATCAGGCAGTACCAGTTCACTGAGCTGGCCGGTGTGGGTGCTTACCGTGCGCATGGCCACCGTGGCCGGGGGCGCGGGGCGCTGCCAGTACCAGTTTGCCACGATCAGTAGCGCAATGCTGGCAGCCGCACCCAACGCCCACCAACGCAGTGGGTGGAGCTTGCGCCCCGGTTGTTGTTGTTGTTGTGCTAGTATGGTATGCTGGATGTTATCGTATATGCGTTCCTGTAGTTTGTGCTGGCCGGCTGTGGTTTGCGGGCCCAGTTCCAGGTGGGCGGCGTTGCCCATTTCCAGGAACCATTGTTCCAGCCATTCTTTTTCTTCGGTGGTAGCTTGTCCCTTTAAATACTTCGATATTACGGCGGTGGCCCGTTCGTGTGTTTGCATTGCGTTTTATGACGTGTGTACGATAATAATTACCGTATGCAGGTGCAAACACCTACCGTGCAATATGAACTTAATGTTAAGAGATCATTTGCGCTCCCACATGAGCCATACCAGCAGGGGCATGTAGTCTTTTAAGTGCAGGCGCATGAGGCGGAGCGCCTTTACCAGGTGGTTGTTCACCGTTTTGGGGGAAATGTGCAGTTCATCGGCAATCTGCTGCACGGTGTAGCCTTTGATGCGACTGAGCACAAACACTTCGCGGCATTTGTCCGGCAGGGCGTCTACCTGCTGCAGGAGGGCGCGGTAAAGATCGGCGGAGATCACCGTTTCCAGGGTGTTGTCTGTGACCAGGTTATCCGGTTGCTGGCTGAGTGCGTGGAGGTATTTTTCGCGGGAGTTGTTTTTACGCCAGGCATTGAGCACCTGGTTCTTCATGGCGCCAAATAAGTAATAGGCAATGGGTTGCGTGGGGTCCAGCTGGTGGCGGCGCTGCCAAAGGCTGGTAAATACTTCCTGGGTAAGTTCTTCCGCTGTTTCGCGGCTGCCCAGTTTATACAGGGCCAGGCGGTACTGGTCGTGCCAGTAAAAATCATAGATGGCCCGGAAAGCAGCGTCATCGCCCTCCCGGAGGCGGGCTACAAGTTTTGCTTCATCAGGCAGCTGATTTCTTTCCATCTCCTTGGCCAATTCAGCACCAAAAGTAGGCGGTGCGCGCAAAACCTGTACATGAAATTTGTGTTAACGGTAGGTGTTCCTGCTTTTCGGGTTGTTGCCATAGAAAAGGCGCCGTGAACACGGCGCCCCATTTACCTTCTTTTTACAGCTGTCACAAATCCGTCGTCGTATTCGGACGTAATTTGACTGGCATCCGGGGAAAAAGTGAGGACCACTTTGTCGTAGTCTGCCATTTTAAAAGTACTGTCAGATAAGGGGATGAGTTGCTGCAACTGCCCGCCCAGGGCGGTAATGAACAGGGTGTCATGCTCCAGTGTTACCGTGCGTTCTCCGTATGTGCCCGTGTATTTTTGCAGGGTGCTGGCCGGTACCGGTATGGGGTGCAGGCTGGCATTGAGAAAGTCCCTGGCCCAGGTCAGTTTGCGGCGTTTGTTGTCATCGGTGGTCTTTGCCAAAGCCGTTTCATAAATATGCAGTTGCGCCGTTTCCAGGGCATCCTTTGCTGCGCAGGCAATGTCCGGATGGATGCCGGTGCCTTCCCAGTCTGTATGCGTAATAGGGTTGATGGGCCGTCCAAACGGTATGTTGCCGGAGAAGCCATTGCCCAGTGAAATGCCCCGCACCGGGTGGGCGCCGCCACCGGTGTTTTCGCCTATAATCGTTACCCGGTGCTGGGTTTGCAGGTCATAGCTCATTTCCTCCGCACCGGAAAACGTGCGGCGGCTGGTGAGCAGCACCACCGGCTTGTTTTCCCAGGCACGGCTGCTGTCTGCCAGCATTGTATAAAAACTATCCGTACGCCCGGTCTTGCGGGTATACATATCATTGATGTGCGTACCCGGCGGCAATAAAAAGCTGCAGAAGAAGGCTACCATTGGCGGAAAGCCACCGCCATTATAACGCAGGTCAATGATCATGGCATCACTGTTTGCCAGGGTCTTAAAAGCTGCAGTCACCGTGGCCATGGCTTCCTGCGTGGGCTCCCAGAAGCGGTCTGCCCGCAGATAACCGATGTTGCCATTCAGGATCTCTGTTTTCTTAATACCGTAATTATCTTCCCTGGCTTCGGGGTTGGGGCCACGGTGGGCGGGAGGCGGTGCGTGTTGCTGGGGCGTACCGGGGTTGTTATCCCGCGGATCGTAACTCACCGAAAGGTGCCCGTCGTGGTATACATGGCGCAGGTCTGTGGTAAGCACCTGGGCAAATTCCAGGGGAGAGGTAATGGCATCATAAGCACCCTGTTGCAGGCGCCCCCCTATATAATCGCTCATGCGCCGGGCCGTGTCCAGGTGTACATAGCCATCGATCAGCGATTGTTGCAACTGGGTGACCACGGCGGCACGGGTTTGGGCGGAGAGGGCCATGGGCGTGGATTGGGGCCGGGCATGCAGCGTGCAGAGCATGCAGCAAAGTGCCAGCATTATCTTTTTCATACCATATGATTTAGATACAAAAGCTAATCTACGAATATTTTCGTATTTACTACGAATTTTTTCGTAGTAAAACAAAGGCAGTAAGTTGAATGCGGGGAGAAGGGTAATTTTTCAGTATTTTAGGTACCTTATTCATCACCTCATTCCACAACCTCATGCGCATTACAACAATTTCTACGCTGCCTGCCCTGGCCTTACTGGCGCTGGCAACGGCCTGCAACAGCGGTGGCCCCAAAAAAGGAGGGGAGCCTGCTGCCGATTCCACCGCCAACCCATTCTTCCAGGCCAGTACCCTGCCTTTGCAGGCGCCTGATTTCACGAAGATCAGGACGGCTGATTACAAGCCTGCGCTGGAAGCAGGGATGAAACAGCAACAGGCAGAAGTGGCCAAAATTGCCGATAACACGGACGCACCCACATTTGAGAATACGCTGGTGGCATTGGAGAAGACCGGCGCTTTGCTCAACCGTACTTACATGGTCTTTGCCGGTGTGCTGGGAGCTAATTCCAATGATACGCTGCAACAGATACAGGAAGCGATTGCCCCGGAAATGGCGGCCAACCATGATGCCATTTTCCTCAATACCAAATTGTACCAGCGCGTAAAAACATTGTATGATAAAAAAGATTCCCTGAAGCTGGAAGGGGAAGACAAAGCCCTGCTGGAATACTATCACCTGCAGTTTGAACTGGCCGGCGCCGCGCTCAGTGACTCCGCCCGCGAGGCCCTGAAAAAGCTGAACCAGGAAGAAGCCGGGCTGATGGCCAAATTCACGACGAAGATCCAGCATGCCAACAAGGCCGGCGCCCTGGTAGTAAGTGATACGGCCTTACTCAACGGCCTTTCCACGGGAGAAATAAAAGCAGCCGCGGAAAATGCAAAGAATGCCAAGCAGGATGGCAAGTGGCTAATACCCCTGCAGAACACCACGCAGCAGCCTTTCCTGGCATCACTGACCAATCGCAACACCCGCCAGCAGTTGTTTGAAAACGCCTACAACCGTGCGGAGAAAGGCGACAGCAATGATACCCGCGCGCTCATTTCCCGCCTGGCAGAGATCCGCGTAGCCCAGTCACAGATCATGGGTTATAAGAACTATGCGGCCTGGAAACTGCGCGACCAGATGGCCCGCACCCCGGAAGCCGTAACCAGCTTCCTGGCCAAACTGATACCGCCTGCCGTGGCCAGGGCCAATGCGGAAGCTAAGGAAATACAAGCTGTGATAGACCAGCAGAAAGGGGGCTTCCAACTAACGCCGTGGGACTGGAACTTCTATTCCGCACAGGTGCGCAAAGCAAAATATGATCTCGATGAAAATGCCATCAAGCCTTACTTTGAGTTGAACAAAGTACTTACTGATGGGGTGTTCTACGCCGCCAATCAACTTTATGGCCTCACCTTCAAAGAGCGCAAGGACCTGCCCGTGTACAACCCCGATGTGCGTGTGTTTGACGTGTTCGATAAGGATGGCAAACAACTGGCCTTGTTCTATTGTGATTATTACAAACGCGATAATAAAGATGGGGGTGCATGGATGAATGAATTTGTGACCCAGTCCAAATTACTGGGCCAGCAACCCGTGGTGTATAACGTGTGCAACTTCCCCAAACCCGCTGCCGGCGAGCCAGCCCTCATCAGCTGGGATGCGGTGACCACTATGTTCCATGAATTTGGCCACGCCCTGCATGGCTTCTTTGCGGATCAAAAATATCCTTCCCTGGCCAGCCCTAATACTGCGCGCGACTTCGTGGAATTTCCCTCCCAGTTCAATGAGCACTGGGCTTCTGATCCGAAGGTATTTGCGCATTACGCCGTGCATTACCAGACCGGCGCGCCCATGCCGCAGGAGCTGGTAGACAAGATCAAAAAGGCCGCTACTTTCAACGAAGGTTATGCCTTCACCGAAATACTGGCTGCTGATGTAATAGACATGAAATGGCACACGCTCACAGCTAAAGAGGGTAAGCAGGACGTGGATAAGCTGGAAGCCCTGGCCCTGCAGGAAAACAAGATCAACCTGCCTGCGGTGCCGCCCCGCTACCGCTCCAGCTACTTCCTGCATATCTGGCAAAACGGCTATGCCGCCGGTTATTATGCCTACGCCTGGACGGAAATGCTGGACGACGACGCTTTCTCCTGGTTCCAGGAACATGGCGGCCTTACCCGTGAGAATGGACAGCGCTTCCGCGATATGATCCTCTCCCGCGGCAATACCATTCCTTACGATGAAATGTTCAAAGCTTTCCGCGGCCATGAGCCGGACATAAAGCCGATGCTGAAGCACAGGGGATTGAATTAAAGGTTGCTAACGGCTAAAGGTTGTTGGGTTAAAACTTAAATGGTTAAAAGTCAGGGGCAGGCCCCTGACTTTTAACCATTTTTTTATCTGTTATCAACGATCAGCTGCTTACCCGATGAAGCGTTTTACCAGCATCAGGAGGTCTTCGCTGAGGAAGGGCTTTTCCAGGATGGCAGCCACCTCACAGTGTTCAGGGAGGCGTGCTTCGTCGCCAATGTTATAGGCCAGGATCACCGGCACATGGCGCAGGCTGTCCCGCAATTGCAGGTGGTGGCAGATCTCTGCAGATGTCATGTTAAACAGGCGGCTGTTGATGATGATAATATCGGGTTGTTCAAATTCATACTTCAGCAGCTTGATGGCAGACGACAATATCAGCACAGCATATCCTTCATCTACCAGCAACTGCTGGCTGATCTGGATGCTCCCGGTATTGCGTTCAATGATCAGGATCTTTTTCATGGTATCTAAAACGGTTTGCTGCCCGGCGCATTGGTGGTAGCGCGGCAGACAGATGGCAGTACAGCAGGGCGGTATGCCCTGAGAAAAGGGATGGCGGCCCATTACAAGAGCCGCTTTAAAGCAGGACGGGAATGCAGGGTTTGGATCACCTGCGCAGGCAGCACAGTTTCAGGAATACTTTTCCAGGCAAAGGGGGCGGGACACTCCGGAGCGGCCATACAAACAGGCGCGCTACGTTTGCAAAAGTGTTTTGAAATAAGAGGGTGAGGGCGGGCAATAAAAAACCATCCGCGGTTTCTTTTCCCGCGCAAGGAGCCACTATGGCGGCGGAAGCAGCAGTAGGCGGAGGCGGTACACTCCGCTTGCGCGTTTTAAACACGTAGTGCGACCAGTTATTTTCTTTATGGAACAACTGTCCTACCGCCCCATGCGTTCTGGCGTAGTCACACAGCAGGCCATGTACCAGTATGCGATATGCAAATACTGATAACAGCAGCACGATATACCAACGCCATTGTTTCATAAGGCGCTAAATTCTAAAAAAAATCCCAGAAACTTGCCGGCTATGGTTGTTCTGTTCTGATAATTTAACAATTGTAGAAACCCTTCTACAATAAATGCAGGCACATTCAACGTGCCACTTTTAATTTTTCAACGCATTTAAAAAACAAAATCCAACAATGGCTACAAGCCCTGTTGGATCTTTGTTTGTTCTCAGATTGCTTTGATGATAGTATCGTTGTGTTGTCTTTTTACGTTGATGCTATTGCCGTTGATAACAACCGCTACGCCGTAGTAAATGCTGCCAGTCTTGCGGCATCTACGATCCTGATATCCCTTCCCGCATGTTGGATGATGCCTTCGCCGGATAGTTCTGTGAGCAGGCGGAATACCGTTTCATAAGTGGTGCCTGCATACGCTGCCAGGTCCTGGCGGCTCAGGGAAAGGCCGATGTAGCCCTCCGGTGTGACGCCGAATTTTTCCTGGAGCTGCAGCAACGCGTTGGCCACGCGGCCCTTCACAGGCATGTGGGCCAGGTTGCGCATTTGTTTTTCAGATGTTTGCAGCTCCGCGGCGTAGAACAGCATCAGGTCGTAGAGCAGTTGGTGGTTCACCTTCAGGGAAGTTTTCAGGAACTCCAGTGGCAGGAAGCATACGGTTACTGCGTCCAATGCAGTGGCCGTGATGGGATAATACTGCTCACTGCCAATGCCCCGGTGGCCCATGATATCACCCGCAGTGGCAAAGCGCACGATCAGCTCTTTTTCCTCGCCCCATTGCTTGTGCACTTTCACCGTGCCGCTGTACACGAAATAAATGCCATGCACCGGGTCTCCTTCCTGGAAAAGTACGGCGCCTTTTTTAAAGGCAAGATGCTCCCGGTTAGCCTCCACCGCCGGCAGCCATTCCGGCAGGCAGCGTTTGCATAAAAAACATGTGCTCAGATCACATCCCTGCTTCAATTTCTTCATCTCCAACTAAATATTATATAATTATTTATTTGAATATATTGTTCAGTGCGGTAATTTAGCGATTTATATAGGAAAAGGATGAATAAACTATATTTTTTAAGAAAATAATATTATTGAAATGATTATTAAATGATTCGTCATAACTTATTTTAAAAAATTTAATGTGAATTGGGCGTTGGCCGAGTCATAGCAAAGCCCAGGCAGCGTGGCCGGTCCAATTCTTTTCAGCCCGTTGCGGATGCGGGTATTGGCCAGCATAGCCACCCAGGCCAGGCGGGTGTGCGCCAGTGCGGCCCCCCGGGTGTCAGCGATGCAACAGGTTAATAACAGGCAAATGCTGCGCAACATTTTCCGGAGCCTATTCATGACGTGGATTTTATAGAACAAAATAAGGGCCTGGCTTTAAAAAGCGGGAAACTACGTGCTTTACGGCAGGATGGTATAAAATTAAGATGCCATGCTGAAGCGGCATTCATGCCGGTTAAAATATTACAAACGGTAATAGGTAAACGCGGGGTTTTGATGCAAATTTCACGTGGCCCCGCGACTGGCAAATGCCCGGTTCTGGTGTATCCTGGCGGATTGACTACCAGTCTCTTGCATATCCAGAAATTAGGTGGTATCTTTTCGGCAACCCATCCATTCATGCCACATCATTACGCAGCAGTAACCGTAGTTGCGTCCTATTTTGTGATGAAGGAATATGAACAGGTAAGCATAGGACGTTTGGTTTTTTCAGGGACACATAAACCCGGCGCATTCGGTAACGACGATGCGGATTTTATTAAGCGAAAGATCGCCCGGGTACTCACAGATGGAGCTTTGCATGCGCTGATCGTAGATTTCAGCGACATGGAGTTCCAGCATGGCCTGGCCATCCAGGAAGCTATGAGCAAACTGCACAAAGCCCGTATACCCGTGTCCGTTATTTACAGTGATAAGTGCGAAAAGCTGGCAGAGCCGGATATTGACCTGTACGTGCGCAGCCAGGCCGCCGCGCTGGCAAGGCTGGGCAGTCTTGTAAACCTGCAATAGTTTTTTGCGACGGTGGTATGTGCACTGATAAAAAGGGCGATGAATGCCCGCGCTCCCGGGATCATAACTCCCGCTTCTGCCTTACACGTTGGCTGCTGTTATGTTGCCATGAAAGCTTTTAATATTGTAATCGTGATCGATTTATGTCCAATGAATGAGGCAACCCACTTACCATGCAAACTATGAGTTAATTCCACTCCATAATATTTACAGTTCATTTTCTCCTAAGCCATATGTACCGCAGTCCCGCCGCGGCGAGGGTTTGATGGTTTGCAACGCATGGCGGAAACCACTTTGTTGAATCATACCTGTATCCCTGGGCGAGGGCCCTGGCCAACTCTCTATGAGAGACGGTCCTCCCGGTACAGGATCTATGACGCGGTGCTCCGCATGCCCGGTGAAGCGCATGCAGGAAATGCATGTGGGGCAGCCCGCGTTTCATCATTTGCGCTAATCTGCCGGTTAGCACTGCTTACACCCATTACTGGCATCCATTGTGTCATTAACCCATTAACCTCAGGGAGCCCGGTCATAGCCACCGGGCTCCTTTATTATTGGGAACCGCCCGCTGTATAAGGCCTCCAGGGCGTTTCTATTAATGCATTTACCCGCACATCGCACGCATCCGCGATGCTGGCAAACTGCAACATGTTGTCTTTAACAGTGGCCTTGTATACGGCAGGTGCATTGTCGCAGGGACTTTGACCATCCAGTTTTACCAGGGTCAGCGTGTCATTGGCAGCGGTGAAGCGCATGCTTTCCACCGGTTCGGTGGGCATGTCTTTAGAGAACAGTTTCATGGTGTCATGATCAAACTGCAGGAAACATTCCGTAGGGCTGGGAATGCTGATGGTAGCTTCCCAGCGCTGCGTGGTAAGCTGGGCTTTTGCAGCAAAGGAAGTGGCGCCTAAAGCGGCGAGGAAGAAGTACTTTTTCATATGGTGTTTGCAAGGGGTGAATGATCTTAAAAATACGGAAAAATGGCCGATAGTAGCGGGGCGCCCGGATACGGTGCAGGACCGTTATCGCTATTATTCCACTTACTCCCATGAACAGCCTGATTTTACCAAGGCAGGTACACCTGGAAACAGGCACCTTTTTCTTCTGATGCCTCCGCGCTGATAGCGCCCCTGTGGCGCAGTACTATTTTCTTGCAAATAGCCAGTCCTATGCCCGTGCCCTGGTAAGTGCGCCGGTCGTGCAGGCGCTGGAAAATAGTGAAGATCTGCTCCGCATACACCTGGTCGAACCCAATACCATTGTCTGCAAACTGCAGGCGCAGGTAACGCTGGTGCTTGTCCAGTGAGGGTTGTGCCGCCACCTGCTCCGGTGTGGCCTCCGCAGCGCGGATGCGGATGCGGGGTGCTTTCTCCGCAAATTTGAGCGCGTTGCCAATGAGGTTGGAAAAGAGTTGTTGCATTTGCACGGGGATGGCATGGATAACCGGCAGCGGATCGGCGGAGATCACCGCGCCCTTTTCCCGGATGGCCATTTCATAGTCAATGCGTACATTGCCCAGTACCTGTTCAAGATCAGTAGCCATGAAAGGTTCCTCCACGCGCGACAGCCTGGAAAAGCTGAGCAGGTCTGTGATGAGGGCAGACATGCGGGCAGCCGCCTGGTGCATTTTTTCAAAATACCTGGCAGGTATAAAGCCAGGCTTTCCGGCGCTGTGCATCACCAGGTCAGAGAAGGTCTGGATCTTGCGCAGCGGCTCCTGCAGGTCGTGACTGGATACATAGGCAAACTGTTCCAGTTCTTCGTTGGTTTGTTGCAGTGCCTCGTTGCTGGCTTTCAGCTCACGCGTGCGCTGCGCTACCATTTTTTCCAGTTGCTGTGCATTGCTTTGCGCCAGCTGGCGGGCTTGCACCAGTTCTGTTACATCATTGGCCACCGCCAGCAGGCCGGTGATGTTGCCATCTTCATCGCGGAAGGGCTCATATACAAAGCTGTGGTATCTTTCTGTGAGTACACCGTTGTGCATCAACTGCAGTGCGCGTTCTTTAGCTTGTACGCGTTTTCCGCTGAAAGCCTCGTCCAGCATGGGCCCTATACCCTGGTCCTTCAGTTCCGGCAGTGCTTCCAGGAGTGGCCGGCCTACCAGTTGTTCGTGGGTGCGGCCAGTGATCTCCAGCATGGTGTCATTGGCTATTTCCACGCGGTGCTCCGGCCCCAGGAAAAGGCTGATGGCCACGGGGGCCTGGGCAAAGATGTGGCGGAGTTGCTGTGCCGCGTACTGGCGGCTTTTATGAAGCCGGAGTTGGGAGCGCACGCGGGCCAGCAGTTCTTTTGCGGAGAATGGTTTTATCAGGTAGTCATCCGCGCCCAGTTCGTAGCCCTCAATGCGGGATTCTTCACCTGCGCGGGCGGAAAGCATGATCACGGGAATATCGGCCGTATCTGTGTGTGCTTTGAGTGTGTGCAGCATGGTAATGCCATCCATCACGGGCATCATGACGTCGCTGATCACCAGGTCCGGGCGACGTTCCCTGATGAGATCCAACGCCTGGCGCCCGTTTGCCGCTACACGCAATTGTACATAGGGTTGCAGCAGGCGCTGGATATAGGCGCGCATGTCTGCATTGTCATCTACCACCAGCACCTGCGTGCTGGCTGTAAATCCATGTGTGGCGGGTATTTCACCAGCATCCATGCGTTCCGGCGACAGCGGGTGTTCCATGCTCAGTACTTCGCGCAGGAACATTTCCGGCAGGCGGGAATGATACACGCGCGGGCCGCCAGTGATCTGGGATGCAGGCAGGTGGCCGGTACCTGTGGGGATGGTCACCGTAAATACGCTGCCTTTGCCCAGTACACTGCTTACGTGGATGGTGCCGCCGTGCAGGGTTACCAGCTCCTGCACCAGCGAGAGGCCAATGCCGGTACCCTCGTGGGTGCGGCCGGCGCTGTGCTCTACGCGGTGAAAGCGCTCAAACATGTGCGGGATCTCCGTTTCCGGGATGCCCACTCCGGTATCTACCACCCGTAGTACGGCCTGGTCCTGCTCATAGTTCAGCGTTACGAGGATCTTGCCTTGCAGTGTATATTTAAAAGCATTGGATAAAAGGTTCAGGACAATCTTTTCCCACATTTCCATATCTACGTAAACCGGCTCTGGTTGCGGCTCACAATACACGTCGTATAGCAGGCCTGCCTGTTCTATCACCGCCCGGAAATTGCTGGCCAGGTCGGTGGTGAAGGCGCCCAGGTCTACCGGGGAGTATTGCGCAGCCGTGCGCCCCGCTTCCATACGGCTGAAGTCCAGGAGCGTGTTAACCAGCCGGAGGAGGCGCAGGGCATTGCGATGGGTGGCCTCAATGTTGTCCATGTGTTCACCCAGGGAGCTGGTGGGCGGCTGCTGCAACAGGCTTTCCAGGGGGGCCAGCATGAGCGTGAGCGGCGTACGGAACTCATGGCTTACGTTGCTGAAAAAGGCTGTCTTAGCCTGGTCTATGGCTGCCAGGGCTTCCGCGCGTTTGCGCTCCGCTTCATACGCATAAATGCTGGAAAGGCCGGCGGCCAGTTGATCCGTAACCAGCTGGAAAAAGCCCTGGTACTGCTCATTCAGGGGCCGGAAGGGATTGAGCCCTATGATCAGCACAGCCTCGGGGGCGGGCTGCCCGCTGCGTAGTACCGGCAGGATCAACGCCTGTTCCGGCGCGGCTTCCCAGGGGCCTTCCCCCAGGCCGGCAGGCAGGTTTTGCAGCTGGCGGGCAATGGCTGGTTTGCCGGACCGGGCCACCTGGGCCAGCAACCAGGGGGCCGCTTCATCCGTGATGTTGACCATGCCGGGAAACAGTTCACCTGGCTGGCCAGGCTGGGTACAGTCTACCAGCAGTGCGTGCTGCCCGTCCGGCTGTATTCCATACAGGCAGGCAAAAGGAAAGTCGGCGGGATTTTTACGCAACACATTGATGGTGGCGGCAAAGAGGGAAGGAGCGTCCTTGATGTCCAGTACGATCTTGCCCAGGTCGCGCAGGGTGTGTAGCTGGCGCTCGTTTACAATGCGTTGGGTATCGTCCGTATTGGCGCAGATAATGCCGGCGGCCTGTCCGTCATCGCCCGGCACGGGACTATAGGAAAAGGTATAATAGGTTTCTTCCGGGAAGCCGTTGCGGTGCATGATCAGGCGCAAGGCTTCGTCATAGGTGCCTTCTGCATCCTCCAGGCATTTCTTTACGCGGGGGGCGATGGCGGTGTCCCAGATCTCGCTCCATACCTCCGCAGCCGGGATGCCCAGTACGCGGGGATGTTTGCCGCCCAGGATATCACAATACGCATCGTTATAAAGATTCACCAGGTCTTTGCCCCACCATACAAACATGGGCTGGCGGGAGGTGAGGATAATCCGCACACAGGTTTTGAGACTTTGCGGCCATTCTTCCACATCACCCAGGCTGGTTTGGCTCCAGTCCTTGGCGGCCATCATGTCGCCCAGTTTACCACCATTGGTAAATAAGGGGTGCCTGGTCATTACATTGGTCTTCATGCAGAGGGTTGCGTGTTAGATTGTTGATTGAAAAAATCATCCAGGGCCTGCGACAGTAACCTGAGTGTCGGAGGTTTGGTGATGAAAGCGGCTGCGCCCAGGGCGCGGGTTTTATCGAGGTATAGTTCTTCCATGGAGGTGGAATAGATCACCACCGGGATATGCGACAGGTTGGGCATTTCCCGGAGTTGTTCCAGCGCCTGGATACCGTTCATGCGGGGCATGTTCAGGTCCAGGAAAATGTATTGCGGTCGTAGGTCGCCTGCGGTTAGTTCTGCCAGGGCATCGATGGCGTTATTGATGAATATGCAGGGATAATCCCTTCCACATTCGCGCAGCGCCATTGAAAAGATCTCCTGGTCATCCACATCATCATCCACGATCAGGCAAGTGGGTGCAGTAGTCACGGTTCTATACTTGAAAATGATTGATGTTAAGTTGATAACAAATCGCGTACCGTGGGATTTTTGGGGCCAGGGCCTGATGCCTGGAAAAGGACGCGGGGTAAAATGCAGGTAAGTGGGATGAATAGTACAGGAAAAGTTGCAGGGTGGGAAAGCATCCCCGGGGAATGGGATAGTAAGGTGGTACAGGATAAACAGGCCTGGCAAAAAGGTTTCCTGGCAACGGGTGAAATGCAGCAGGAATGCTGGAATGATGGTATAGGGATAAATGGCGCCGGGAAAAAGGAGCCCTGGCGATGGGGAGCATCGTTGGGGCTGGTGGTTCCATAAAATGAGCAATCCAGGGCGTATCAGGAATAGTACCGGTGGATCACTTTTTCAATGCAGTCCGTCAGCGCACTGGGCTGGCCGCATACGTGCGCGCCTTCCTCGGGCACCAGTTCAAATTCTATTTGCAGATCGTCTACCTCGGCCAGTACACGGGGCTGATGGGGTAGCTTCTGAAAAATAACCTCTTTTGAAACGCCATTAACGGTAAAGAAACATCTCACGCGGTCCATAGGTTTGTGTTGTTAGGATTTAGGGTATGGTTGTGAATGGTTGAACCTCAACAGAATGTGCCTGACGAATATATGTTAAAAAAATGATATTTTCATTAGGTTGCCTTACAATGTATAAAAAAGGCTGAGATTGGTGTTTAAACCGTGACTTGGGGAGGGAAAGAAGTGGTTTTGGGATAAAAAAGTATCGGTGAAGAGGCTGGTTGCCGGTAACTCATCCAGGAAAAATTGATAGCATCATCATGGACCAGGAAAAAATAAGGTTAATGGTAAGGCCGTTCCGCGGGGATCTCCGCTGTGCGACTCACCATTAACCTTTAAGGGTTGCCGTTTAGGTTATTACTGCTTCAGGTGATCCTTGAACACCTTCTTGAATTTCTCCAGCTTGGGACGTATCACGAACATGCAATAAGGCTGGGAGCCGTTATTGGCATAGTAATCCTGGTGATAGTCTTCTGCTTTGTAGAAGGCCTTGAAGGGCGAGATCTCCGTTACCACGGGCTTGTCGTACGCGCCGGATTCCTGCAGTTTTTGTTTGTAAAATTCTGCCTCCTTGCGTTGTTCCTCGTTGTGGTAGAAGATCACAGAGCGGTACTGGGTGCCTACGTCGTTGCCCTGCCGATTCAGCTCGGTGGGGTCATGACTGGTCCAGAAGGCCTGTAGCAACTCTGCGTAGGTGATCTTTGTGGGGTCGTAAGTTACCTGTACCACTTCCGCATGGCCGGTTTCGCCGGTGCATACTTCCTTGTAGGTGGGATTGGGCACCGTGCCGCCGGAGAAGCCCGACTCCACTTTGAGTACGCCCTGGAGCTGCTGTAACTGGGCTTCTGTACACCAAAAGCAGCCGCCGCCGAATGTGGCCACTTCCGTTTTCATGTTCCTGGGGATCCTGTTCATATCTTTCGGCATTTTATCATCGCCTTGCTGTGCGCAGGCGGAAAGGCTCAAACCGAGCAAACCCGCTAAAATCCATTGCTTAACCATACTGCTTCATTTTTAAAAATAATGCCAGAAACATTTTGTCAGGTGTATAAATTTACGAGTACTGCACACGCATTAGTTGCACAACTTCGTAACTTTAACTTTTCATTGCGCAAGCCCGCCACGATGGCATTTGGGCGCTGGCAGGAATAAAAATTGATGTATATGTATGTCGCCGGACCGGCACTTTCCTGACAGGCGCCCCGGCATTTTACCTGAAAAACAAGCTTTTAATTGAAATACTTTCCTGAATCGGCCTTGCTGCAACTGGAATTCGACAAAGTACAGGCCTTACTTAAAGAACATTGTAAAACCGAACTGGGCAAGGAACAGGCCGCAGACCTGCGCCTCCATACGCACATAGACTATGTGCAGACTGCCCTGCAACAGGCCCATGAATATAAACAACTGTCATTATTGCAGGAATATTTTCCCAATGATTATATCCTGAACCTGAAGCAGGAACTCCGCCTGCTGCAGATCCAGGGGGCGGTGCTGGCAGAGGACCAGTTCATGCAGCTGCGCAAGCTCAATGAAAGTATGCACGCTATTGTGCGTTTTTTCTCCCCCGAACGGCGCGTGCAGTACCAGGCCCTGTACAAGGTGATTGAGCATACCCACTATGAAAAACGCATTACCCAGCTGATAGACGAGATCCTGGATGAAGAAGGCCAGGTGCGCGATAATGCCACGCCGGAGCTGGAACGCATCCGCATGGCTTTGTTCCGTAAACGTACGGAGCAGCGCCGCACCTTTGACCGCATTATGCAAAAGCTGCAGAAGGCCGGCTACCTGGCCGATACCGGCGAAGCCTTCCTGAACGGGCGCCGCGTAGTGGCCGTGATGGCCGAGTTTAAGCGCATGATCAAAGGTATCCTGCACGGGGAATCTGATACCCGGAAGACCGCCTTCATTGAGCCGGAAGAAACCATTGAACTGAATAACGACATCTTCTCCCTGGAACGCGATGAATCCAAGGAGGTATACCGCATTCTGCGCCAGCTGACAGCAGACCTGAGCAAACACCATGACCTGCTCAACAGCGCCCATGAGATCCTGGGTATCTATGACTTCATCCGCGGCAAAGCCAAGCTGGCCCTGGACATGGATGCCAACTATCCCATGCTGGTAAAAGAGCCGGAAGTGCACCTGGTAGAAGCCCGCCACCCCTTGCTGCTGCTGTATAACCGTAAGGCCGGTAAGCCCACCATCCCCATGAGCGTAACGCTGAACAAGGACCATCACATCCTGGTGATCAGCGGCCCTAACGCCGGTGGAAAAACGGTGACACTGAAAACCGTAGGCCTCATACAATTGATGCTACAGGCAGGTTTGCTGGTGCCGGTGCATCCTACCTCGCAACTGGGCATCTTTAAACAGCTGATGATCCATATTGGCGATACACAGTCCATCGAGTTTGAACTGAGCACCTACAGCTCCCACCTGAAGAACATGCGCTACTTCATGGAGAACGCCAACGGCAAAACGCTGTTCTTCATTGACGAACTGGGTAGCGGCTCCGATCCTAACCTGGGCGGGGCCTTTGCAGAAGTGATCATGGAGGAACTGGCCAAGAAACATTCCTTTGGCATTGTAACCACGCACTACCTGAACCTGAAGGTGATGGCCAATAAAGTAAAGGGCATCATGAACGCAGCAATGGGCTTTGACGAAGAGAACCTGCTGCCCATGTATAAACTGATCGTAGGCAAGCCCGGTAGCTCTTACACGTTCTCCATCGCGCAACGCATAGGCCTGGAACCCCGGCTGATCCAGCGTGCACGTAACCTGGTGGACGAAGGCCACTTCCGCCTGGACAAGCTGCTGAACAAGGCAGAGCAGGACCTGCAGAAGGTGGAAGCGGAAAAGAAGGAACTGCAAAAACTGCTCAAAGAAAACGAGCGGCTGAAACGCGAATACGAAGTTTTATCGGATAAAGAACGCAAGCAACAACAATACACCACGCTGAAATTGCAGAACCAGATCAAGGAAGAAGAACTGGCCTACCTGAAGGATATGGAGCGCAAGATGAAGCAGATCGTGATAGAATGGAAGCGCACGGACGACAAGCAGAAAGTACTGCAACAGGCCGAGGCGCTGCTGTTCCGCAAGAAGGAGAAGACCGTGAATGAGCGCCTGCAGAAGAAGGTGGATGACCGCTACCAGGAGTTAAAAGGAAAGGTGGAAGTAGGGGACCAGGTGAAGATCCGGAGCAACCACCAGGTGGGCAAACTGATTGAGATCCGCGATAAACGGGCCATTGTGCAGCTGGGGAAGATCCCGATCAATGTGAAGCTGGAGGATATTGTAAAGGTGAAAGAGAAGCCGAAGGAGACGGCGGAAAGTAAATAGTATTTGATGGGCCGCTGACATACAGCGGCCTTTTTTATGCCCGCTTTGAAAATATTTTTTGGCTTGGAATGATTGCTGGTGGCTGGTTTGGATGTTTGATGGTTTCTTTGTGCGATTATTTTTTTTGTAAATTGATTTCGTTTTTTACTTTTGCGGCGGAGGAATGGCAGAGCGGTCGATTGCGGCAGTCTTGAAAACTGTTGACTGTAACAGGTCCGGGGGTTCGAATCCCTCTTCCTCCGCAAGCTTTAAATGAAGCCTTCAAGTCGAGAGATTTGGAGGCTTTTATGTGTTTGGAATAGTTTGAAATTTTGATGTATGTTGTAAAGGCAAGCGATGATTGCTTGCTGATTTTAACCCGAGTATAAATCCTGAAGTATTTCCTGTATCATGAAATGGTTATCCCTTTTGTTTGGTTTGGTCTGCTTGTTTGTTTATAGTAGCTCACAGGCTCAGATGGATGTTAAGACTGATCCGCGAATTGCTCCTCTTTTAAGACAAGCTGCGAATGGGCAGCCGGACCTGGTGATATTTGGCAGGAAGCCGGTATCCAATATGTATGTAAACATGGCGGTGCTGGATAAGACGAGTAAGCGGCTTTACTGGTTTACTTGTTATGGAACGGCTTATGATTCTGTGCAATTACGCGACGGCGATTATGCTCAAATAACATCCAATGCCATTGATCCTTTCAGTTTTTATAAGGAATTGTGCCTGGCGAAGGAGGTGTTTCTGGATGAAGCAGTGGTGGAATATAGGGAGCTAGGCAAATTGGCTTTAAAGGATACAAGTTACAATCGCCGGATTGTATATAATACTGTTGCTGTTCAATCTGCACATAGCACATTGCAGCAGCTGATGGCCTTAGAGGGGCTTTTTAAGAAACAATGCATTAAGTTAAGTTTGTTTAACTGTCCGTCTCCTTCATTATCATCCACAAATGAGGCGTTTATAATTCGCAAGTCGTTCGCGGGGAAGACGGTAAATAGGCTCGATACGAGTGTTTATTATGCCGCTTCTCCATTAGGATTTGTTGCCAAGATCTCGCTCTCCAGCCATGATTCATTGAAGATGTTAGTTTACGACGGGCAGGATCATGTTCTGGACAGCATGCCATTGCGGCCAGGAAAATATACTTCTTTGCGAGCGTCAGGAGAAGATGTGTTTTTGCTTTACAGGGGGTGGCTGGAGCTGCAAAGCCAACAGCTAAAGGAAGCAATTGGTCAAACAACAAGGTTACTTAATCGACAAGATACGGGATTATACATCCAAGCCCACCGCGTTGATAATAGAGAGAAGTTATTATTAGCGTTGGGACAGCTAAAGAGTCAGCAGCAAGAGGTTGAGCAAAGAATATTGAACCTGACGTTGCCCGATAAGGAAATGATAGGTCACATGCTTAAAAGTAGTTGTCCAAATGGAGCTACTCAGATTACTTACCTGTCATCTGGAATGGGGTTTGCTTATACAGCAAGTCATAGTCGTGGGGAAAAGGAATATGAGCTTTCCAACCATCTCGGGAATGTAATGTCTACAGTAAGCGATAGAAAGCTGGGCGTAGACGATGGCGGTGGAAATATTGCCTACTATAACGTTGATGTTGTAAATTCGGACGACTATTATCCATTTGGGTCTTTGATGCCAGGGAGAACATATAGCCCTCGTGATAAATATCGTTATGGATTTAATGGAGAGGAGGATGATAATGAAGTAAAGGGAGACGGCAATCAGCAAGATTACGGGATGCGGATTTACGATTCCAGGGTAGGACGTTTTTTATCCACAGATCCAATTGCCAAACAATATCCTGAGTTGACACCATATCAATTTGCAAGTAACAGCCCTATTCGGTTAATCGATATAGATGGACTTGAAGGGGGAATTCCAATTAAATATCAAGGAGATGATCCGCTAACGTTACTTATAGATTGGGTTAAATTGAGGCACCATCAGGGGGTAATAAATGTTGACATAGCCGAGGGGGCCAGAAAACAAGCAATACAGCAAGGGCGAGCTAATGGTGATAATATAGACTGGACAACAAAGGCTTTGGTTTACATATCTCCATTTTGGAATGGGGGCGCCAACAGATTTATACCTGGTGCCAGCAATGTTGAAGACGCGAAGGATGCAAAGAAGTATTTCAGTCAGGGGCAGTACGGAATGGGCGCATTAAGCGTATTTTTTGCCCTTCCAGAAATTGGAAATATTTCAAAAGTATTTAAAGGGCTGTCACCTGAGTTGAAAGGATTGATCAAAACCGTCGGGAAGGCCACGGATGAATCCAAAGAACTTGTTATTTTAACTAAGACGGGTAAATTTGAAGACGCCTTAAATGTAAGCAAGGGGTTGGCTGGAGATTTGGGAGAAGATGCGATTGAATATACAGGTAAATTTGGCAGTCAGGAAGGAAAGGTCACTGGGTGGTCAAGTGCAAACGGGAAAAGTGGGTTTAGGGTCGATTACGACGCAGCAAAAGGAGCACATATTAATTGGTGGAACGGCAAGGAGAAGGGGGCGGTTCAATTCAGTGCAGATCAGCGTGTCGTTGATATGATGATCGAAAACGAAATTCCTAAATCCTTAAATCATTAAAAAATAAATAAATTGGGTTATAATAATTGGTCGCTGCAAGAAAATGAAGATTTTATCAAGCCTGCCTTTGAAAATTATGAGCAGTATGCTTACTATATGAAAAGCAAGCATGTTGAGTTTAATTTTGATTTAGGTAGTAGTGACAGTTTTATCGATTGGAGGCAGTACCCGGATAGTTATTCATTCTGGTATTACTTTATTGGTTGTGAAGAGGAAGTTGCTGCCTACTTTAGGCGGACCGAGTTAATAAAATATGACACTATCATTATGGACTTTGGTAAACGTGACCCGATATGCGAGATATCTATGAACGTTTTCATTGACAAGTGGTTGGATTTTGTAGCAGGCGCACATTACGAAACAACAGCAGTCACAGGTGACGGAAAATTATTCATGGAGTTCAAAAAAGGAGATATTCTTTTTAGTAATTTTAAAATTAAATAGATGTGTGATCTATTAGAATGAATAAAAATAAGTGGCATTCAAGTTGTCCTTCAATTCTAAGAAAACGGGGAAGACATTTTTGCGAAAACTGAGTGGGGCTTTCAAACTACGGGGCTAGAAGAGATTTTTAAATTATTGATTTTCAATAAATCCTTCTTTAAGAAGTTCGAAAGTTGTCCCGCCTGGCCCGCAAGCTTTAAATGAAGCCTTCAAGTCTTTGGATTTGAAGGCTTTTTTGTGTTTGAAATAGTTCGAAATGGTTCGAAATTTTGATGTATGTTGTGGACGCAAGCGATGATTGTTTGCTGATTTTAACCCGAGTATAATCGCATAGTATTCCCAGTATCATGAAATGGTTATCCCTTTTGTTTGGTTTGATTTGTCTGTTTGTTTGTAGTAATGCACAGGCCCAGATGGATGTTAAAACTGATCCACGTATTGCTCCCCTTTTAAGACAGGCTGCTAATGGGCAACCGGATCTGGTGATATTTGGTAGGAGTGCCTTATCCAATATGTATGTAGATATGGCCGTGCTGGATAAAACGAGAAAAACACTTTACTGGTTCACTTGTTACGGTACTGCCTACGATTCAACCCACTTACTTGAAAGTGAATTTAACCTTGTTGCCTCAAATACCGTTGATCCGTTCACCTTCTATACGGGACTATGGCGAAAAAATGAGGATTATTTAGAAGATGCAATAGCTGAGTACAGGCGGATTGGCAGCAGGCGCTAAAAGATACCAGTTATATCCGAAAACTCATCTATCACACGTTGCAGGACAAGGCAACGCAAAGTACATTGCAACAGATGATGGCTCTGGAGAGTTTGGTGAAGGAACATTTTCTCCGTTTATATTTGTTCAATACTCGGTCTCCTGCTCAACTGTTTTCAAACGATACATTTCTGCTTCGTAAGTCACTTGCGGGTAAAATGATGATGAAGCCAGATACTACTATTTACTATGCTACGTCTCCCACTGGCTTTGTGTCTAAGATTGCATTGTATAGCCAGGATTCGCTTATGATGTTTGTGTATGACGAACATGACTGTGTGATAGATAGCATGCCGCTTAGAACTGAAAGATATGCTTCTTTGTTAAAGTCAAAGGAGGACGTATTTCTATTATACAGAGGATGGTTGGAAATGAAAAGCCAACAAATAAAAGAAGCGCTGGATCAGGTTGCGAACTTACGTTATCGGCAGAATATCAGTTTATACAGACAAACTTATTGGGTAAAGAACAGACGGGAATTATTACTAGCTGAGGAGCGTTTAAGATCCGAACAACGCGATGTTGAACATAAAATAAATGTATTGACCTTGCCCAATGAAGAAGTGGTGGGATATATGCTTCGAAATGCTTATCCCGGAGGTACTGCAGAGATTTCTTATCTGCCTGGGCTGGGGTTTGTGTATACTGTGAGTAGTAAACGAGGTGAAAAGTTATATGAATTGTCAGATCATCGTGGGAATGTAATGGCTGCGGTGAGTGACAGAAAGACCGGCGTAGACAACGGTAATACGGAAATTGCCTACTATAACGTGGATGTGGTAAATGCAAATGATTACTATCCGTTTGGGGCTTTGATACCTGAGAGGACGTACAATAATGTTAATGATAAATATCGTTACGGGTTTAATGGAAAAGAGAATGATAATGATGTAAAGGGAGTGGGGAATCAGCAGGATGGATTATGGCCGACGAGTGTATGATCCAAGAATTGCGAAATTCCTTAGCGTGGATCCGCTTACGGCAAGTTATCCGGAATTGACGCCTTACCAGTTTGCAAGTAATTCTCCGATTCAGGGCATCGATCTGGATGGGGAGGAGATTAAATATATCATAAAATTTTTCGTAGGATACGAATCCCAACCGCGATATCATACAGAGGCGGCATATGGAGTCGCAATTAAAGCAATTTCGACAACAATAGAGGTCCATAAGTATCGAACTGTTGATGCACATGGGAATGTTAGTTATTACACCCGGCCTAGTCCGTTCGTTGATCATGAGGATGCTGTTCCTACTAAAACTACTGCCTCTGCCTTAGGGCGTTTTAGTTACATTGATGGTGTATTTGGATTGAAAAAGGTTTTGGAGACTTTTGGACCTGAAATGGCTAGAACTGTTGAAAGAATGTACAGGACGGAGACAACGTCTGGCTATCCAAAAAAATACGGGTATGGCGTTTTCACGTCAGGGCAATATCGCAATACAGGTACAGGAGGAATGGAGGCCAGGCCGGGGCACGAACACGACCCTCCGTATTATGGTTGGGCAGGAAAAGAGCTTTTTGAGCAACATCCTGAATATAGACCTTTGGGGCTTAATCCGATGTTTGAAGGTGTTGGCATGAGTGGACAGGGTGGTAATCAGCAAGTCACCGATCATCCCAAACCGTTTATAATTTTTCCGACAGTGGAGGCGGCAATGATGTATAAAGTTGAGTATATTCAAAGGTATAATGGCAATTGGGCACGTTGGGGAGCAATTGACCCATCTGCACAACAGAATTATAGAAACAGAGTGAGTCACAATAGCACCAAGATTACTGATTCATTAATGAGGGCACTTGAAAATCAAGTGAATGTCAAAATAAATAAACCACAATGAATAGATGTTTGTTTTTATTTCTTTGTTTTAGTCTCTGGGCATGCAGTGAAGTGCCGAAGAAGGGAGATGCTAGTGCAGCAGGTGATAGTGTAATTGTCACACATGACCAGATGGATTCGAGTAGTAATGGGCCGGATGTTACAGAAAGGCAATCTGGGTCGAGCGGTTTGGTAACGTGTGATCAGGCACTAAATCAGATGTTTCAGACAAGTAATTTCCAGCCAGATTCCGGTACCCGCTTATCGGACTATAGGGTACATATTAGTGATGAGCCAGGAGATAGTACATCAATAGCCATGAATATTTATTACATGCATAATGATGATAGTGCGTCAATCGGGATATTGAATCTAGACCTGCAAACCAGAAAATTACTAGATTTATCTCCGCAATTGGATGCCCCGGCAACGCTCACTTACGATTCAAGCTGGCTTAAAATTATACGTAATCAATGCGGTCCGCTACCTCTCGGAGCTTTCTGACAAAATTCTGTTATTACTTTGTTTCTTTACAATCTATCTGCAAGTTTGGGTCTGCCAAAGTGTTAACAATTTGTAGGATCTATTGTATTGAGTCGTCCTAAAATAGGTTGACAGATTTTAAAACATTCCTGGTTGGCTTAGATGATGCGAAGTAAAGCCAGAGGCAACGCTGGTAGATCGTTGTAAGGAATAGTTGGGTTGTATGCCATATTGATGGGGGTAAGTTTTACCTTCGATTTAATTAACGAGGGCGAATATATGCAAAAAACGCCCTTGTTTTGCTGACGAGGGCGTTTTTCGCCCTCGTTTTATTTAATGTCGCAAATGATAATAGGTAGCGATCGCCGGAGGCAAATTTATAAAGATTGCAGTTGCGTTTGTCAATCGAAGTTTCACTAGAGTAGATAGCCATCCCGGTATTCTTATAACGTACCTTTATATTATGAAACAAGGAAGCCGGTAGTCTCACCGGCTTCCTGTTGTAACAAAGGTGTTAGTTATCCCTAATAGCAGAGACAATATTGAATAAATCAGCCTGTGAAATATTCGACAGCAAGATATCGCGCTCCCATGTTTTTAGTAAATTGTTGTAAATCAATATTTTGAATAATTTACATATAAACAAAAAAATGCTATCGAATTGATATTCATCACAAAGTGCGTTCGAAAAAATGATGCAACTTATTGTCAAGCTATAGACTGCGTGCATTTTGGAACGATGAATAGAAATGCAGAATGCCTAACATTGATCCAATGATTAATCCCTAATGGCAGAGACAATATTGAATAAATCAGCCTGTGAAATATTCGACAGCAAGATATCGCGCTCCGCTAAAGGGGACAAATCATTGAAAGCTTCCCTCAGTTAGTAACATTCAAAACTAAATCTTTCCATTCAAATCTTTGGTCCTTGAGGAACGTCGGAAGGGCGTAGCCCTGAAGACGTTCCTCAAGGAAGGCCACTGGCGGCCGGTAC
>NZ_QCYK01000005.1 GCF_003071345.1 Chitinophaga parva
CGCTTTCCTGCGACTTGAGAATGCCTATAATCTGGCTCTCCGTGAATTTGCTCTTTTTCATAATTCTTCCCTTTTAAAGGTAGCACTTTTATATTTTTATGTGCTACCGTTTACAGGGAAGCTTTCAGTCTTTTCTGCCGGGTAATCGATTTCGGAAGACTGTATTCGTCCTATAAAGCGTGTTGCCAAAGATGCATAGGTATCGAGCTCTTTATAATTTTTGATGGAAGTGCCTTTTTCCAGGCTCATGGTATAGCTTTTCAACAAAAGATAAGCTACCCGGGGCGGTTCTGTTCCGATTTTCTGCATCAGGCTGTTGCAGATATTCATTGCATTAAGATAGTCTCCCTTATCATAAGCGTTTTCGGCTTGCTGATACTGAAGCTTTGCCTCAGCGTCATAGTCCTGGGCAAGCATATGGAAGCCGGACAACAGGATAAGGCAGCATGTAAAAAGGAATTTCATTGGTACTTTATTTTTTGATTAATTATTCCAGAAATCCTTATCGGCTCCGGCCGGCTGTATTGCGCCGTCACTATTTATTGGTAAAAAGCTGCTGTCAATATTGGCTGATGGGGCGTTAGCCCTGATATGATCTATTACATCCAGCGCATCCTGCTTAGCGCGATATGCTCCCAGCAACGTTCCGAATCCGCCATTATGGAAATAATCCCGGAAACCGATTTTCTGTAACAGATCATCTTGTAGCATCCAGGTATCGTCGTTATATTTTTTGAGCGCGTAGCTCCTCACCTTTACGGAACCCGTTTGATAATTGCGTTCATAAACCAGGTAGTACGCCATGTTGATCGCCTTCGGCAGATCGCGGGCTTTGGCGCCTTGAACCACTGGACCCAGTATCTTTACATCTGTATTAAACTGCCGGCCCCTTTCTGCTTTTGCTTTAGCTTCAAGGGCCAGCGCTTCTTTTTCCTGCTGTAGCCTTTCTTCTCTTTCCCGTTTCCGTTCCCCTGCATTTTCTTCTTTCCTGCGTTGCACTTCAACATTTCTTGCCGCTTGTTTTTTTTCTGGTTCTCCAGAAGCTCGCTACCTAATTCGTGTATTCCATCAGATGCTGCATTATAGGCAATTTTATTATTTTCAAGCTCCCTGCTGAGATTGTCAGCAATTTCCTTATTGCGCGATACAGTAGTACCGGAGTGCGTTTCATCAATGCTGCTATTGCTTTCATGGATATTGCTGCTGCCGGAAGAAGCCTGGGAAGATCTTGTTTTATTGGCATCCTCGTTGGCTCTCCCGTTCGCCGCTGCAGCCTTTTTTCGTTCAAGCTCTATTTTTGCAAGCCTGTTTTTTTCTTCCAGGAGGAGCGGATCATCATCTGCAAGCGCACAGGAATATTCGCCGATGGATACGCTTGCTATCCTGTTGGCCGGATCATTACAGGTTTCCTTGAAAATATTATCCGACAAATCGATGTCACCTGCAAATGACCCGCCTGTTCTTATTTCATTTTCCTTTAAACCGTAGAGCGTTACTTCTTTTTTGATCGTCGCGCCACAGGTCAGCTTTATTATTTTCGTAACCCTGACATATTTGTAGTTCCTGAAATATCCTTTTACTCTCCAGAATATCTGCTGTCCCTGGAGGCCAGGCTTATTTTCGACACAAGCTCTGATGTTCAGAGAAGGAGTATAATTATAGGCAGTCCCGCCGCCGGAAGTATTATAGCTTAATTTTTCAGTAAAGCCGTCGGGACATTGTGCCCTGGAAGCAAAGCCCAGCAAATAAAGTGAGATCAACAGGAGTAAACAGCTTTTCATTATTGGGTATATTGGAGTTAGTGATTATCAAGTGCAGCCGGAGCATGCCCATATATCTGTTATACACAGATTATATAAGCACCACTCTCATTGAACGCTACATTGCCTACATTCGCCCAGGTCATGTTCTTGCAAAAGGAGCTGGTGCTGGTGATTACTATGCCGCTGGCCAGTCCGCTGTTTCCATCAAATACTACATTATTGACCGCCGATACCCTTAGGTGTTATTAAACTCATTAACGTTTTCTCAAATTCAGTAATGTCAAGAAATAGGTTGGGATACGCTTTCCTAAGATTTTCCATAGGACCTGCTGACACAAGTACGGGCTCTAACTTGCTTCCTTTAGCAGCTTCGTCTTCAAATTTGGCATAATCTGACATCGCGCTATCGAAATTATCCCTGTCATATGTGTAAACATCGATCGAATGTTTCAAGGAATTTAAAACTAATAAATGGTATGTATAGCTTTTTGTACTTCCCATAGAACTAACGACAGTTGAAAAATTCTTCATCTTTTCGATTGCACCTAACTCTTGCTCCATTTTTGCCACTGTCTCCAAAGTTTCTGCTCGAGATAGACTCGAAAATCTTGGGACTTGGGGAGTATTTTCTAGAAAGGAAAATGCAGAGGACACTAAAGCAAAAAAATCGAGCCATTCCTTCTCTCCTTGCTTTGACTTTAAGGCTTGCCCTAAAAACGTACCCATAGTTTCTACCGCAGTTGCCCAAATATGTTGAAGCTTAGTTCTAAGCTGAATTTCAACACGTAATCCATCATACGTGGGGTTTTGCTTATTGCGATATTTATAAACCAAATGATGACTCCTATAACCGTCAATGTCACGTGGGTTTGAGATATAGTCGTAACTACCTACAAATTCATGAGGAAAATTTTTATTATCCACATATTTTGAAACAATAAGATTAATATCACTTGGATCATCAAAAATTGCTCTTATTCCAGCAATGTCCTGCATAGTTGTTAGCTGCATATTCGGAAATCTTGACAATTTATCGATAATTGTCGGCATACGTTTCAACCGTTGAGCTACTAAAACATCTCCTATACAGCTTTTGATCTTAGTTCTTAATGTGGCTTGAAAGGTATTGATGGGATATGCGTGGCAAGCACGCCATCGATTGGCAAGTTCTAGCGCATTCTGATATTCTTGTGAGAATAAATTGGCTTGGGCTAGCACTTTTCCTGCCTTATTAATTTGGGATTTGGATTCTATGGGAACTGGTAAATTGTGTGACATAGCCAACTAGCTTTGTATTGCAACTAAATTTATAATGTATGTAATTATACAAAAATGTCATTAAACTTTCCTTTAAATTTTGGTATTCAATATTGGCAATTTAATTACATAAACCGAATTTGATTAAGGAATTAATCTTTATTGCAGAAGTTGAAGGTGCTAAATATCATACCCGCAAAGCTCTCATAACATGGTACCCAGACCATGAAATAGAAAATAATTAGATTGTCTAAAGCCAATGGGAATGATAAACTTAGAAGTCTGGCGACAAGTCAGGATATATAATTTTTTTGATTTAATTTTTCTTTCAAATTAAACCTGACATTATTATATCTACTCTTTTCAATAAGAGCTATAAAATAGGTAATGTCCTCGTTTCTGCACCCCCAATTTGAAAGCACTACAGCCAGACTGACGAGTAATTCTTCGACTTTTGATATTGCAAGTCCCTCCGGGTAATTGGATCTATACAAATTCAGAATTTCCAACAGCCCATTTTTGAATTCTTTAAACTCCTCCTTTCCCCGAAAATGTTTGCACCAGCCAACTAGGTACTCCAAACAAAGAACCAGTCCTGGCCCGCGTTTTAGCTGAATTTTATTTATGATTAACTGAATATACGGTTTATGTTTTTCAAACCCGGATCGATCATATAGTGCAACGGTAATTTCCGTTATCGCTTCATTAACTTCTACAACGTTATCTGACGTGAGCCCAGCCAATTTATGTCGCTCCATATTGCCATCGAAGGACAATTGGATAACACTATTACGGACCTGGTCAAAATCTAGCTCGTTTTTTAGTTTATCCGATTCCATATCTAAAAACCAGCTCATTTCCTGCAGTAAAGGAAAAAAGTCATCAAGTACTGATCTTCCTTTCTCCTCGATCTTTCTTACCTCCTCAAGTTTGGGTTTCATTTTGTTATACAACTCCAACACATCCCTATCTGAGAAAGTAAGACCTACTTCCTTCTTTCCACCCTTCCTTAGTTTGCGTAATTTAATAAAATCACTGTTACTGGACCAGGACAATTTTCCTTCAGGCGTCAAAGATATCCCTGTCCTCCAAAGTTGAGGACTTTTTAAAAGTTCGCCAATAACTTTTTGCTGTAATTTCCTATTCTTTTTACAATAGTAGGTGATAACCGACCACAGATTGGGGAACTTGATAAGGCCATAATCCATCTTCAACAGCGCATGTTCCAACTTCTTGATTTGCTCTTTGTTAAGAAAAATGTGAATATTTCCAAGTATAAATAGATAATCAGGCACCTTGGGTAACAACTGTAATAACTTATTAACGTAGTCAGGATTTTCGTTCCTTTGAATCCTACTTTTTAGAGCCTTCAGAAAAGGATTATTTGCAAGGACGAACAGATGGCGGTTAACGCTATCAATCTGTCCATTATTTTCAGAAGCCGCTTGGAGGCAGTCTGTTAGTACCTTCGACATTATGACCGCATTTTGGCAATGGCGGAGTGAAGATTCAATAAAGTCAAGATTATTTCTTCTATCCTTGTCAAACACCTGCCCATTATCCTTCTTCTCATTCCATACCTCTAACAAAAAGTTTTCCCACACTTTTGGCTTTACAATAATGATAAACTGCGCTAGAAAAATGAGTGTGTTTTCTTTGTACCTAAGTGGGGCAAACGGATCTTTATATGCAACAGATAAAAGCTCGAATAATTGTTCCGGATTTATTGAAAGACTAGGGCTATAAGCGTAGTCCTGTCCAAGTCGTTTAATATATTTTTCATCTCCATATTGAAAGGCAAAAAACAAAACTGGAACCGAATACTGCTGATACACCTCCTCAAAAATTGGATATACCTTGTCTTTATCCAGAAAATAAAACTCCTTGCCAGAAAAATGAGTCCCTTTTTCGAGCATCATTCCAAGTAGTTGCAGGCTAGATGTTTTTTTGCCCGAATTTCCAATTGAAAAGGATCTTCCAAGAAAGTCATCTGACTCGTAAGGCTCAATTTTAACCTTCTGCTTATTAAACAATGAAAGAACGTATTCTTGATTATCATTTAAGAGCCTGAGTCCTGCTTGCTGCAATCTTTGCCGGTTTTCCAATAGTTGTCCATCTTGTTTTCCGGCAAGGAGCATTTGCATAACCTCCATTGCGTAAAGACGCTCTTGAACAAGTTTATACTTTTGCTTTTTTAGCCGATCTAATCCAGCTTTCCGGTCAAAAAGCATCCAATATCCTGCAAGTGCGGTACTATTGAATGAGGAGTTGAGGTTACTTTCAAGTATCTTATTCATTTCTCTGAACCGGAACATTGTGGCGGTACCCATCAGGTTTAAAGTAACAACATCACTGGCATACCTATCAGAACCGAGTTTCATCAACACTCCTGTCGCCCTTACCAGTTTTTTCCTGTCGGCTTTCCATATGGCATCTTTGGCATCAAGCTTTAGATAACGGCAATATATATCCTGTGACAAACTTTTTGCTTTCTTAAGGAGCTGTTTGAAGTCATGATCTTCTATAAGACAAGAATAAGGCAGAAATAAATCTTCCAACGCTAATGCAATCGTACCCAAAAACTTTATTTCAGATGCGTCGTCTAATCCCAGAGATGAATATATCGTACTGGCAGCCAAAATAAATTCGACCTTTATATGATTATTTAAGTAGTCAAAAGATGGTACGCTATTGTACTGTTTCAATTCATTTAACTCATAATAGACAGCGCATAGTTCCAAAACATCGTCCTTATTCGCAGACCTCTTACTGATCTTGCTATTTTTCCAATACTGTTCATATTTTTCCCTGGCCATTACTTCATATGAAACCTGAGGTAGATCAGGGGCTGCAACATTTGTTAAGTAGTCCATTAATTCATTCAACAGATCATGTGTTGTTGTAGGAGCAATTGATTTGCCTGATTTCTTTTGCAGAAACTCTATACAACTTGGATGGCTCAGAGGAATATGTACAATCCTGTAGTTTTTGTAGAATTGTTGTTTATGCGAATCTGCTGGTTCAGTGGCCCTGGCATCGATAAAGTATATTTTTGTATCTTCTTTATCATTACCGCGTTCTCGCATGATTACAGTCCTGACCCAAGATATCCAAGCCATAAAATTTGCGTCATCTCCTGAAAATCCAATTAGACAGAAGCATCCCTGTAGTAGGGATATTCTCATCAATTGTGTAAACGCCTCATGGCGTACAGGATAATGTTCATAATCCTCACCCGAAATGATATATCGCTTATTGTATTCATTGTCAAAAGCAAAAGGTTCATTATCATGTTCTGGTAAAGAGCCGTGAAGCTTTATAATGTTCCGATTTCTTTTGATGGCAAGCTCAGATGAATGCCTGACAATACTATATGAATCGTCGATGGCATCCTCCAACTCCCACTTTTTCCGATTCAGCGTTTCGATTTGAGATTGGTCATAGCTAATTTGGTAAGAAAGCTTATTTATTTCTAGATATTTTTCCTTAAAAGTTTCATCATCATTCATGAAGAGTTCTCCTTTGAGCCCCGTTATCTTGCTGGGAATCTGACTATTTAAGTCCGCAACATTTGTGCTGTTGGTTTGAATATTTTGCTGTAGCGTTAATATTTCTTCATCATATTTCTTTACCTGTTCTTCCAGCCCTGAAATAACTTTTGTATCGATGCAGAACTCTAGAAGATTATCATAGTTGGTTGTGTAAATATTATTCCATGGTAGCTTTATTAGCTTATTGTGAATTTCCAGATCACCTTGGCTTATCTCTGTATCCGTAATAACCCCGTTTTTAGATTGCCTCAGAAAGAGCTTACCTTCTTTTCTGATCGCCTTGGGAACATTTTCTTCGATACACACATCTACTGTTTCGCGGTACCCCATTTTTCGTATGTAATCAGAAACGACTTGCAAGTAGTCAGTTTGCTCAAGGTATTGATTCACTTCTGATGTGACAAACCCATTGAATTTATCTTCATCTTCCGTTGGTTTTATTCCACTTATTCTTTCAAATGCTGCAGTGTACACGTTGTGATTCATTCTCCGAACCATTTTATCTAATAGTTCCCACCAGGAGAGGAATAATTTATTGTGAACGTTTTTACTAAACCCAGCACCAACAAGAACGGATAAGCTTTTATTTTTTAATCTTTGTTGTAATTGCTCGAGCACTTTGGAGTAGTCCATTTTTTATCTAGATGATTTTATAGGTCTTTAGTAAAAGGATAAAGAGGGTTGGGAGTTAAAACAAAACACAAGCGCCTAACCACACGTAAATATATGAATTTTAAAAGCTTACAACTCACGTGTAATAAGACTACAGGGAGATTTTTTGCTACCTACTACCAAAGTAGCAAAACCCCTACCCCCGCACACCGACTTTTGTTCCGCATGTTAAGGCAAGCCAAAGGCTAAGGCTAACCCCTGCGATTGTTTAACGGCAAATGCGGTTACAATGGCAAGGATAGTGTTACGGCATGGCAGCCTTTTTTCTGGGATTGGTGGGTTTGACCTGGCTGCCGAATGGACTGGATGAGAAAATGTATTTCACTGCGAAATAGATCCCTTTTGCAGGAACGTATTGGATTTTTACTGGCCTAAAGCAAAGAGTTATGAGGACATCAGGCAAATGCCCGGCGAAGCGTTCCGGCGCAGCATCGACATCATCACAGGCGGGTTCCCCTGCCAGCCTTTTAGTACAGCCGGGAAGCGCGGAGGCACAGCAGATGACCGCTACCTCTGGCCGGCAATGTTTGGAATTATTCAGAAGATCCGGCCCCGTTGGGTCGTGGCCGAGAACGTTCCCGGGATTCTTAATTGGCAGGAAGGCCTGGTACTCCGGCAGATGTATGCTGACCTGGAGGCAGAGGGTTACCAGCTGCTGCCCTTTCTTATTCCAGCTGCTGGCGTCGGTGCCCCGCACAAAAGAGAACGGCTCTGGGTTATTGCCCACGCCACTGGTAAAGGATACGGGTGCAACCACTGCCCTGGAGAAGATAGACCGGCGCCGGGCCAGGATAAAAGCAACGGGTATCAACGGGAACGGTTTCGGGATGAGCCTGGGCGAGTGCGCACAACGGGGACTCCTGCCGACACTCGTGGCCGAGGAGGGCGGCTGGCAGGGGTTGGAGATCGTAGACAGCAAAGGACAAACCCCGACCGATCCATCCCTGGCATTTTTCAGCAAGAAGACGGGAAAAAAGCTGCAGAAGAAACTGTCCTACCTCTTGCAGCTAGATCTGCTACCGACACCAACTTCGGTAAGCGATGCCAAAGGTGGCTGCACGCGCAAAAGCCCGGTCTTGCAGCGGGCTACCTTGGCCCATCACATGCATGGGATGGCCGGACAGCCTGGCAAGACTTCCCAACTGAATCCCCGCTTCGTAGCGCAGATGATGGGCTTTCCGGCCTACTGGCTGGAATTACCCTTTCTGGGTTTTATAAGGAGTGCCTGAAAGCATACGGCAATGCTATTGTCCCACAAGTAGCCCTAATGATTTTTGCCGCTATCGAGGATTTTGAACAATCCCGGTCGCATAAAGGATAACGCATGAAAATAGAGATCAAAAATATCAGCCATAGTGAACGGCTGAGCGAAGAAACACATGCTTTTGCCGCAACGCTTTACATCGATGGCAAAAAGGTGGGAAACGTTAGAAATGAAGGCATGGGTGGGCCCACCGATATTGCACACGAAAGCAGGGAAGGCCTTGAGCTTATCCGCCAGGCTGAAAACTGGTGCAATCAGTTACCGCCTACTGTGTATCCTGCAGAAGGCAGCACACCGGAAATCCCGGTAGACATGTCGCTGGAATCACACATCGACGCCCTCCTACTGGGCTACCTGCAGGAAAAAGACCGCAAGCAATTCCTGCGGAAAATGGAAAAGGCAATGCTGACCGGTATCGTGGTCTGCCCTGAAGATGCCAACGAATTTGGTGAGTTCAAACTCAAAGGGAAGGTCGATGACTTTGTTATGTCGGCAAGCGGGCGGGCACTCCTGGTAAAGGTACTTAAAACCATACTCCCTAAAATGAAAGAAGGAGATCGGATTGTCAACCGCAACATTCCCGTTGAAATTTATAAGGCCGCTGGGCTGGCTGACTACCAATACCCTCCTGCCGAAGCTCAAAAAGAAGATCATATCGTACAGAGAAAGGGAAGAACAAAAGGGCTGTAAATGGTACCGGCTTTGCTGACCTGTTTAGGCTTCAGGCATCACCAGTATGCCCTCCCGTGATCTTAATAGCCACATAGCGCAGAAGACTGAACCAAGAGCATAAAAACTAACGGATGGACAAACAGCAACAATATGAGCAATTGCGGGCAGAACTTTCCAAGATGGGTCTTTCCAAAGAAAGCTTGGACAATGATCTGAAAAAGAACCTTGACCTGGGATTACCTTTTTTTACACTCTTCCATGTGCAGCAGTATGAGCGGGAACGCATGATTTTTGAACTCCGGTATCTGCGGGCCCCGGAAGAAACTTACCAGCTGGAAAAATGCAAGGCAACCCATCGGCAGCAGATTGATATCTATTCAAACAACGTCAACGGTGTAAACGTTCCTGAACTGGAAACTGATATGACAGATATTGACTGGCCGGCATATTTCGCTGATCCAAATTCAGCGCTTGCTATTTATCATGGAGATTACATCAAATCCACGCTTGATACGCTCGGCCAGCTTGGCAACGGGCCTGTGGAAGAAGGCCACGAGCTTATGGAATTGCTCATGTACAAATATTGGCCGGCCCAGGCGGCCAGACTTTCCTCCATTGAAAAATTCCGGAAAGAGTATGAAAACGCTCAGGATTTCGGGATGAAGGACTGGCCTGAATTTACCGCCGCACTTGCGTTCCACATCGTTTCCGGCAGGTTCGATGCCGTCTATAATGAGATCAAGGATACCGGCATAGAAGAGATAAGCGGCAGCGACATACGTGCCTGGCTGAAAGTTGAGCTGTCGAAAGAGCGGCCAGAGGGCTTTCAGTCAGTTCAGGAGTGGAGCACAGAGGAAGGCTATGCTAAAATGACGCTGCATATTATTAAGTCAGATGACTGGTACCTGGTAGATAGCTTCACAGTCAGTTTGGCTTTGTACCCGGAGATAGCACATGGGCTCTATACCGAAGTCGATACCTGCGCCCTGGAGGCCCTTATGCGGAAGATCAATTGGAACATAAGCGAAACACTGCAAATCCATTCCCCGGACAACAAGCCTGTACTCAATGATTCCGTAACCAGGGTGGTGGCTGCGATGCAGCGATTAAGCCAGTCTACCCAGGGAATAGCTGCCCGGGACCTTCTGGCGTTGAAATATTGGCAACAGTCACCGCTTTTTAAAGAGGCCATACCGAAAAGCGCCTGGGATTTACTTGCAGCATTACCGGCAAAAACGCGGGGATTTCTCCCGGGGGCGACAGCGGAAACCGCCGTCAATCTCCTCGCAGGAAGAGCCGTACCGGAACACGTAATCTATCCTATGACCGTGCCCTCCAGGACCTGGCTAAAGCTGGTTTCTGACCCTGAAGGCGACCCAAATGGTATGGTCGTTTCGATGGAGGGCTATGGCCGCAAGGAGCTCGAAAACCTGGTTGGCTTGCTGCCGGTCAACCCCGGCGACATACATACCCTTGTCAGTGCTTTAATGAACGGCAACCTGGTACATGCCACCCTGGTAAACGGAAATGAGGTGCTGCTGGAGGCTCCAGGCGAAGGGTGCATCAATATCTACACTCGGGAAAGGCAGCGGATCCATGCCAATATTCTGCTTGATCCGGAATGGAAGCCGCCTGCAGAAGCCTTACAAAAATGGATCAACGAGGAACTATTGAATACGCCGCAAGCAGACCAGCAACAATACTCCTATAAAAAAAAGCCTCGTGGAAAGAAGCTATGACAGGATAGGCAACTCAGGTTAAAATAATCAATTCAGCAGCGTATGGCAGAGATACGGCAATTATTGGATCAGTTGGCAGCATTGGGATTTGAGGGGACCCAATTGGAGCAAGATGTGTGGAAGAATATACAAATGAACCTGCCGGGATTTTCGGTATCTCACCAAATCCCATATGGAGCAGAAATAATGTTTTATGAGCTTCTTTTCGGCAAAGACGATAAGGGCAGCTATGAGCTGCAAGGGCTTAATGCTACACATCGCGGTGAGATCACCATTCGACATATAACCCACAATGGCATAGACACCGCTTCCCTGGAGGAGCGTATGGCGACAATTAACTGGAAGGCTTTCTTTGAGGGCCAACTGCTCACCGAAGAGCTGGCGCCTGTCCATGAGTTATTAAATACACTAAGCCAGCTTGGGGCTGGCCGCGATCCCGACGCACTAGGTGTGCAACGAGAGTTGATGCTCCAATACTGGCCGAAAGGATCTGTCCCCTGGCAAGGGGAAAAAGTTCAATCCATCTATGAGCACAAGCATGAGTACAGGCATCCTGCGATGGTATCTGCTCCTGGCATGTCCCTGCCAATGGTATCAGAGCTGTCCCTGAAGCCACCCGGAGAGCCACCACCTGACATTGCAGAGCAGACGGCTCCTGGGCAAAAAGCGAAGAAAAAATTCAGGAAGAAAGGGCCTCGGCACTAAACTACCAGACCATGAATATCGAATTAAAAGATATCCATTTCCGGGAGGATCTGGAGTTAAATTCCGACCCTTTCCATGCACAGCTCTATGTAGACGGCAAGCGGGTATGCACCGTTTTCGATGACGGCAGTGGCGGGCAATGGCTGTATACCCAGTTCTCCGCTGGCGGCGAGCAGTTGAAAAAGGCGGCCGAAATATTCTGTGAGCAGATGCCACCCATAAATTGTGCCGGTATCCGGACCAATGGTGAAGATATATTGCTGGATATGAACCTGGAGCTTTATATCACCAATCTGCTCCGCGAGCACCTGAAAAAAGAGCTGGAGCGGAAAATAGGAAATGCCGCAAGCAACTGTATCATTTATGGCCGGCCAGAAGGCTCCATCTCCATGCTGCATCTTGGTGAGGACATAAGCGAGCTGTCCAGGAAGCCAGGCGGAAGGTTGTTTCTTCAGTTGGCCATTTCCAGGAAAGTACTTCCTGATCTGAAACCGGGGGACATCATCTTCAACACCAATATTGCCGAAGAAATATTAAAAAAGGCAGGACTTTCATCCGATCAGTACCGAGCAGACCTACTTTTCAAGGAAGTTGAAAGCACCCCGAGACGGGGAAAAAAGCCTGGAAGGAAATTATAATTGTCGTGCTATGGAAGAGAAGAAATGGCCTTACACCCTTCGCGTTGATTTTCTAAACCCCGCCGCCGGGCCTTCCGGTATATGGGTACATTGTGACCAGGTGCAGGATGCATTCCGGAGGCTGTTGATGGTAGATTCTTTGCTGTTTGCCGGAAGCTACCGTGTTGGCTCTTTCGAGGAGTGTACGGTGGCAAAGGCGAAAATCGTTGCAAATGCCCGTGCGGAAACGATAGCGGAACTGTCTTACGATTCCTACCAGAAACAAACCATCCCTGGAGTTTATCTGACCTTCCCACAAACCATATCAGCCTTTGAACAGGAACTATCCAGTAGCCTATCCTCGCTAAAAGGCTACCAGCCCCAGGTAATTTCTCTGTTAGTGGCTCATTCCATGCCAGACGGTTTGCCAAGGTTCCGGCCGACAATTGGTTATCAAAACCTTTGCGAGGAGGCTTCTCAGCACTTACAAAAAGATACACGGGTATTCGTGTCGCTCACGCAAAAATTCTTCCTTACATCCACCAGTACGCCGCGCTCATTTTCCAGCGCTCCCTTTCGGGAAGATTTTCTTTACCGGGATCCCGACGAGGCCTTACACCACCTGCTGAAGACGGATTTTAATGCCCTGGACGAGAACGTGGCCTGGGAAAACGACCTTCCTTATGTGATTTCTAAGGCAGGTATTTATAAGCTCAATGATGGTTTCGATGACGATTTTGGCTGCGTTGCGCGGCTGCGTTCTCTGCGAAAGGGTACCATTGCTCTGCCAAACAGTACCCTGAGAGACCCCGGGATACATCTTGAAGTGCCGAAGTTATGGAACAACGTCAGCTTCAATTATCCTTTTCACAGGAGACCCAAAACCTCCGATGATAACACGTGCTACCTGGTAGGAACCTACAACAATGCGCTGAGCAAAACAGAAAAAATAGAGGGACTTCTGCTGCCGTATGAGCAGAAAACCCGGAAAAAGTCCGTAAAGAATAAAGGGGCTAACCCACTGGTCCAACCAAAAACGACCAGACCAGCACCGAAGAAAAGAAGGCCCCGCGGCCTTTGATCTTCCTCTGGTGGAAGGCCCATAAACCGGTAAACTACGCTTTGCTGGTAAGCGAACACTTGCCCAGCGTGTTCGGCAAGATGTAGGTTTGTGGTACAAACCCATCTTGCCCTCCCGCCCGCCGATGGCCGCTGGGAGGGGAAAACGCCTTCGGAATCGGCGTTTCTTAGACCTGGATTCAAAAAGTTACAGAGAAGATGGATGGAAAAGAGAGCAGGAGCAAGCGACTTACGCACCGAATAGACTTCCGAATATCGGCGGAGCTACATGGTAGGTTATCGGCGCTTGTTCCCCGGACAAGGGGTATAAAGTCCGTAAGCCAACTACTCAGAAAAATACTGGAGGAAGGGAAAGTCACCATTGAAACCTATGATTCTACCCAGGACAAAGCCTTGGAAGAACTCGCCCGTATCCCCAAAGAGATTCATGCTATTGGTATCAATCTCAACCAGGTCACCCGCCGTTTCCATACGGAAAAGACAGCCGAGGGCAGGCTGTTCCAGGCGCTGGAAATTGTAAGATTTTTCCAGCAAGCCGACTTGCGTCTGACCCAGGTGATCACAACCATTGCCAAAATATCGGAAGGATGGTTGCCAAAATAGTTCACGGGAAAAATATCCGGGCCATCCTTTCCTACAATGAAATTAAAGTACGAAACCGGGAGGCAGAGTTGCTAATGGCAGCTGGCTACCCGGTAGATCCAGATCAGCTTTCCTTCAAGGCAAAACTGGAACGCCTTCAGATGCTCACGCGGCAAAACGAGCGCACCCACACCAATGCCATGCACATTATCCTGGGGTTTTCAGCAAAGGACAAGCTGGATAACGACATGCTGCAGTCCATTGCATTGGAGTACATGGACGGTATCGGCTTCGGCCAACAGCCCTTCTTGCTGTACCGGCACTATGATACTTACCATCCGCATATCCATATCGCCACCGTTAATATTGCGCCGGGAGGTCAGCGGATAGAGACCCACAATATCGGCAGGAACCAGTCCAATACCACCCGTCGGCTGATAGAAGTAAGCTACGGCCTTGTAAAAGCAGAGGACCAGTCAGAGCAGGAGGATACCTTGCAGCCAATCCAGCTCGAAAAGATAAAATACGGAAAGTCCGGTACCAAAGCTGCTATTGCCGGCATTGTCCGGGAGGTGATCGACACCTACAAATTTACTTCACTGCCGGAGCTGAATGCCGTGCTGCGGCAATTCAACATCATGGCTTACCGGGGGACTGAGGATAGCCTGATGTACCAGAAAGGTGGCCTTACTATTGCATCCTGGACGAAGATGGTGTGGTCCAGAACATACCCATAAAGGCATCATCACTCTTTTTTGCTCCCACGTTAAGGAACCTGGAAAAAAAATTCGAGCCCAACGCTAACGACCGGAAGCCGCTCGGCCTCAGGTTAAAACATCAGCTGGACAAAGCCTTACAAAAGGCCCGCTCCATGGAACAGCTTGGGACCATATTGCAGCAGCAAGGCATCCGGGTATTGTTGCGCCAGAACGTAGAAGGCCAGATATACGGCACTACATTCATTGACAATGCCACCCGTTGTGTGTTCAATGGTGGAGATTTAGGGAAGCCTTTTGCTACCAAGGCATTTATGGAAAGACTCGGCCGCGCTGGAATATCTCATGAGGTGCTATTGCACTCCAGCAAGCTTCCTGTGAAGGATACTGGCGAGGATGCGGCCAATAAAAAGGAACCCAAGCCCCGCTATCCAGCCTCCGACCAGCAGGTATTTATCGTGCTACAAGATGGTCCGCGCAGAGATAATCTTGAAGGAACCGGCCTTGGTCAATACACGAAAAAGAGAAAGAAGTTAGGAATAGAGTAACGGATGGTTGTAGAACAAAAGCTTGTGAAGAATGAATACTGGAGAGAACGCGGAAGCTTTGAAAAAGATCATTGACTTTACCCGCATGGGCAGCATCCTGATACTAGGGTTGCACTTTTACTACTATTGTTATGCCGCATTTGAAGCCTGGAGGCTCACCTACCCTATCGTCAGGCAGATACTGAGCAACCTGGGTAACACAGGTTTATTCAGTCACTTTTACGTTTCAAAGGCCATAGCCCTCGGCTTGCTAACCGTTTCTTTGATCGGCGCCAAAGGCAAAAAGGACGAGAAACTGAAGCTGGGCACGGTGCTTGGGCACCTGGTGTCCGGGCTGGCCATCTATGGGCTCAGTCATCTGTTGCTGGGACTTACGGCTTCAGCACAGGTGCTGACCGGCTTGTATATAACGGTAACTATGCTTGGCTACCTGTTGGTCATGAAGGGCGGCAACCTGCTTACCCGGCTATTGAAGAACAAGCTGCAGGGTGATATCTTCAATAAGCTGGAAGAAACCTTCCCCCAAGAGGAACGGCTGCTGGAAAACGAATACTCCATCAACCTGCCGGCACGCTATAACCTGAAGGGAAAGGTCCGCAAATCTTTTATCAATATCATCAACCCTTTCCGGGGAAGCCTCCTTTGCGGGACGCCAGGCTCCGGCAAAAGCTACTTTGTGGTCCGGCATGTGCTGACCCAGCATATCAGCAAGGGGTTCACGATGTTCGTCTACGATTTTAAATTCCCTGATCTTTCCGTCATTACCTACAATACCTTCCTGCGGTATAGGAAGGTCTACAAAAAGACACCCCGGTTCTTTACTATCAACTTCGAGGACCTCTCCCGTTCTCATCGTTGTAACCCGCTGGACCCGCAGAGCATGACCGATATCACGGATGCCACGGAAAGCAGCAGGACTATCATGCTTGGCCTCAACAGAGAGTGGATAAAGAAAACCGGGGGTGACCGGGCCATTTTTAATTAGATGGCCCGGTCACCCCAAACTGGAGATTTTTTCGTGGAGTCGCCAATTAATTTCCTGACGGGCATCATTTGGTTTCTCCGCAAATACAAAAACGGAAAGTACTGCACCTTGCCACATTGCATCGAGTTGATGCAGATGCCCTATGACCAGCTCTTCCCCGTGCTGCGCACGGAACCGGAGATAGAGGTACTGATCAATCCTTTTGTCACTGCCTATGTCAACGGGGCCACGGAGCAGCTTGAGGGCCAGATTGCCAGCGCCAAGATCACGCTGGCCAGGCTGTCCTCTCCTCAATTGTATTACGTTATATCCGGGAACGAGTTTACCCTTGACCTTAATAATCCCGATGATCCCAAGCTGGTCTGCATGGGCAACAACCCACAGAAACAGCAGGTATATGGAGCGGTGCTGTCCCTCTTTGTCACCCTGATGCTCAAGCTGGTCAACCAGAAAGGGAAGCTCAAATCCAGCTTGGTTTTCGATGAGCTGCCTACCATATACATCGGTGGCGCATCCGGTGTTGAGGCCACCATTGCAACTGCCAGATCCAACCTGGCCAGCGTTTTTTTGGCTGTCCAGGATATATCGCAACTCCGTAAGGATTACGGCAAAGAAACGGCGGATGTCATCTTCAATATCGTAGGCAATATTATTTCCGGCCAGGTGGGTGGCGATACGGCCAAATCCCTGAGCGACCGGTTTGGCCGCATCATGCAGGACCGGGAAAGCCTGTCGATCAACAGTAACGACACCTCTATCAGCCGGTCCAAGCAGCTGGAAGCCGCTATTCCGGCATCCACTATTTCGTCGCTGTCTTCCGGGGAATTTGTGGGTACGGTGGCCGATAACCCGGATATGAAGATCGCGCTGAAGACCTTTCACTGCGAGATCATTAACGACCATGACGCGATAAAAGCGGAGGAAGCAGCCTATGTGCCCATACCAAAGGTGCGGGATATCACACAAAAGGAAGTTGAAGAGAACTATCTCCGTATAAAGGAAGAGGTGCAGATGATCATTGAAACAGAAATGGAGCGGATTTATGATACGCCGGAACTTTCACACCTGCTGGTGGCCCGAAACGAGTGACCTATTCGTCCATGAACAATTGACATCAAAACTATGGTATCATGAAAAGAGAACCACCTTTGAAAATGCCTGGATCAGTATAAACAAAGTCCGGAGTGCGCTCGTCTTGAGCATCGTTCCTAATTATTTATTTGTAGTCTGCGTAAATGTTCCGACAATTCGTTTCCACGCAGTGCGACAGCTGTGATCTTTCCAGATGGATCTATCAAAAAACTCATAGGTATGGTTTTAACATGATATAGGGATTTTGCTGTTTCTCCATTTAATGCATCCAGCGTTTGTAGCCATGCACCTGTTCCATCCTGTCGAATTGCTGACAACCATTTCTCACGGTCCGTATCTATGGAAATGCTAAACAGCTTAAATTTGTCTGCAGGCATTTGTTGGAATATCTTTTGTAACAAAGGCATTTCAGCTCTGCAAGGAGCACACCATGAGGCCCAAAAGTCCAATAATACGTATTTACCCCGCAGCGCTGATAGCACTACCAGATTCCCTTTAGTATCTCTCAGGCTCAGGTCAGGTGCTGTAGTATTGAGCAACGAAGATTCATTGGCTGTTGTTTTGAAAAAATTCACTCCCTCCTGAGTGTTTTTAATCCTATCGGAGAGCCGGTCATAAGCATTTATCAGCGAGGTGTCTATGGACCCAGGTTGTTGTTCGTTTATGAGACCAATTAACGCCATCAAGCTAAAATAAGAATCCGGATTATTAGCGATATAGATCCTTTGCAATCTTTCCCGTACCCTAAAATACAAGTTTTGGTAACCATAGAGAATGTCGCCTGTTTCACGGTCTGAAGGCATTTTCTGGACGATCTTGGTACGCAATTCCATTAAGGCCTGGTTTAGCGAATCTGCCAATGCCATCTGCTCAAGATAATGGGAAAGGTCATCATTTAACTTGGAATGGTCAAAATGGGCATCAGAAAGGTTGTTTGTGGCGCTATAAAGATAGAAAGAATCGCTATCCAGAGCTATGCGTCGGCCTTGGGGCGTTATACCGGGCCCAACAATGCCTAATCTAAACACCCTAGGCCCACTGATTGGGCCTCGGAAAGTAAAGTTGCCGTGGTCAATAAAGGTAGAGTCTTGAAATTTCATATCCACGCTGAACAGGTAGGCCTTGACCGGGGCATTGATGGTTCCAATTTTTCCATGGAGAACAAATTTGCCGCTGGTTTGCACTTGGCCGTGAACCAACATCGTACTGAAAGTGACCGCCAATAGGCAAATTAGCGTCCGAAGCGGGAACTGGTTAGAATATAGTGTCATATCTATTAAATATAGCTTAAAATGTGATTACATATCTTATAAAGAGAATTTTACACAAAATCTTAGCGCCCTTTTCCTTCTCCCGTAGCCCTACGTCCAAAACACCACCAGTATAGTAGTGGTATAAAAAACAGGCTTACAAAAGTGCCAAAAAACATACCTCCTATGATTGTTAATGAAAGTGGGCGCTGAAGTGTATTCCCTATATCGCTTCCGAATAAGAACGGCAGGACTGACAGGCAAGTCGTCATACTGGTCATTAGGATAGCATGAAGCCTCTTCTTCCCTCCTTCATGAATGGCATCCAGAATCTCGTAATCGTGTTCACGCCGGAGTACATTGATAGTGTCAATTTTTAAAATAGAATCATTAAGGATTATTCCGCATATAACTATAAGTCCGATTAAGGACATTACATTCAAAGATGCACCAGTTATAAAGAGTACGACAAAAGTGCCACTCATACTTATAGGAAGCTCGCAGAGTACGATTAGCGGTTGAGCGAAGGACCCAAACTGTGCTGCCAGAATAAAATATAGAAGTACCACGGATAACCCGAAAATACTAGCAATGTTCCTTGTTAATGCTTTTTGCTCAAACAGCGCACCGGTAAAGGTCAGCTTAAGAAATGGAAAATTTGACAAAGCAGACTTTAGCTTCTTCATTGCCTGTTCCGGGGCGACATCGTTTAGTCCTACCTTAACATACCTGCCGTCCTTCCCACCGTTGATTAACTTATAGCTGACCCTATCTCTAATAGAGGCGATTCGGCCTAGAGGAAAGAGCTTACCGTTTGTATTGCCTACGTAAGTGCCTGAAAATATATGATCCAATGCAAGAGGTTCATTCCCTATAAACACTGGAATAAACTCGTTTCCATCCTTTATGGAAAAAAGGTTGGCACGCGAAGTAAGTGCCTCCAGTTTATGATATACGGCATCCATCGGAATGCTATATAGCGATAACAACTCCGGATCGACGACAATTTCCTTATTAATAGAAAGGGGAAACACAAGTTTATTTTCTTTCCCAATTACATGTTGACACATATTCAAGATAGAATCCATCCTCCTAGGTGCCGGAAATGCAAATTGTCCCTTTACTCCAATATGCATTTCCAATAAATTCTGAGAACCGCTAAAAACCTGTTCAAATATTGTCGGCGGAGGGGCAATATTGAATATTGCCTCAGGATACTTCCGATTTAACTCCTTCATAAGCGTCTTTGCTAAAAACTCATTAAGCGATGGATTAATATTAATAAAATAAAGCTCGCAGGCGGCTGCTCCAAGACCTTTCTCATTTGCCCACACATACTGCTGACGTGCAACATAAGATTCAATGCTACCCACATGAGAAAGGTAAGGCTGTATCAACTGACAAACCCTTCTCTCATTTTCTTCAGCATCAATATTTTCATTCCATTCAATCTGTACCAGTAGGTCATTTCTCTTTAAAGCAGGCAGTCGCTCACTTTTTAGAGCTCGAAGCGATAACCCGCCCGCAACCATCAATAGCAGCACAAATGATACGATCCATTTTTGATGAGCAAACGCCCAGTGCACACCCCGACTGTACCACCTGGTCATAATACTCTCTTCTTTTATCTGTTGATCAGTCAATTTTCCTTTCAGGATACTGTTACTAAAAAGGAGTAATAACGTAGGCAATAATATAAGCGCAATAATCAACGATGAACTTACTCCAGCCGCTATAGCAATAGCCTCATCATAAAATAATGAGCCGGCAATCCCACCCATGGCAATGAGGGGTAAGAAGACAGACAGTGTAGCTAGCGCAGAAGCAATGACAGGCTTTATTACGTCCATGGTCCCAAGCAAACAAGCATCTTTAAAATGTATGCCTGCAATATTCCTTTGCACAATACTGTCTATTACAATTATTGCATTGTCAATCATTAGCCCGAGTCCCAATACAAGGCCTGATAAGGAAATAATGTTTATGGAAAGGCCTACTAAGTAAAAAATTAACAGACTGATAATGAGTGCCATCGGAATAGTAACACCGATGAGAATAGGTATTCGCCAATTTTTTATGAATAAGAAAAGTATTATATAAGCAAGGGCGCCACCTACGATGAGGTCTTGCCTGAGATTAGCAATAGAAGCATCCAGCAACGCAGTTTGATCGCGCGTAACATTAAACTCGATCTGTGGATACTCCCTTCTGAACTGCTCCGTCATTAGGCGAACATCCTCCTTAAGTTCGTTTATCTTAGTCTTTCCTTGCTGAATCAACGCGATATTTATACCCCTCTTTCCACCTATTAAGTAGCTACCGGTATTAGGTTGCGTCATCATTGATACCTTTGCAATATCAGACAATTTATAAACCTTATCTTTCCAATTAAACTGAATGTTTCCGATATCTTCGGCGGTATAAATGTCCTTACCCGAAAACTGAAGGCTGTACTGATATATCCCGTCTTTAACAGCAATGCTGCCTAATTCAATTCGCCCGCGCGTTAAGATATTACCGAAATCCAATTGGGTCAGGCCTATCGCAACCATTGCGGCAGTGTCAGGACGTATTAGTAGTTGCGGCGAAATAGTTCCAGTCACATCTGCCATGGCGATATAAGGGGACTGTTCCAGCCGTCTCTTTATTACAGACTCAACTAATTGGCTTAATCTTATACTAAGGGCTTCATTGCTGTTCTCCACGCTCGACCTGAAGCGGATGTTCATATAAAGTACCGGTATATCAGTAAGGCTTGCCTTAGTTACATGAGGTCGCTCTATATCCGATGGCAATCGGTTCATAACCTGATCTATCTTTTCATTGGCTTCAATGAAAGCGTAATGCATACTCGTACCATGTCTGAACTTCATGTAAATTACCGCATCGCCATCGGTAACCTGACTTTCGATTGACTCCAAACCGGCCAGTTGTCCAAGTTCAGTTCTTACAGGATTTGTAATAACTGACTCCATATCTTCTGCTCCAAGAGAGTTGTAATGAAGGTGAACAGAAATTTCAGGTATCTCGACATTGGGTAACGGAGATATCGGAATGGTAAATATAGCTCCAATACCCAGCAATATAAGCGAGATAAAGATAGAGAGAACTGATATGGGGCTTGAAAATATAACTTTCATAGTTGACCATTGAGAGAAGAGATATGTTTTCCCGGCTTTGATCCACCCACGCATTTACCTTTCTTGGATAAGGTTAAGGGAAGAATAAAAAAATGAAAAAAAAGCGCACAAAAGACGATGGGCAGCAGGCTTAAAGATAGTGCCGACCCCCAAATTTCACTATTAATGAACAGCGGTGCGATGCTGAAGACAATGAAAGCGAAGGAATAAGATATAAATAAATCACCGGAACAGGAGGCGAATAACATTTCTGTTGCATCCGGCATGGGAGCCTCAGACGCTTGCATAGTTCTGGCAACTGTTATCCATCGAAATATCGGCGGTGATATGAATACATTGCAAAGGAGAAATGAAGCAATTGCTTCCTTCGGGAAATACAAACCAAACGTTGAAAACAGCATAAATATCCCTACGAATGAAATTAAAATACCCACAGGAACCAACAGCGACATGCTCACATCATTTGTAATAATACATGAAGTAATAAAAGATAAAAGCAATGACAAAGCGATTGCCATAATTGTATTGCTACTTTCCCGATATTGCTTCCCTCGGTCTTCATCTAATAGTTTAAACCCAAATGGAAGCTCGGCGGAAGCAAAAGACTTTATGTCTTCAAAAGTTGCGTCGCCGAGGTTTTCTTCGCCGACAAAAGAATAGCGGATCACCAATTTATATTCTTGGTTTTCCCTATAAATGGAAGGCGGAAGGAAAGTCGTGTCAATGTATCCGATGTCCGTTAGCCGTAAAAAGTTGCTGGAATCTCTTTTCCATGGGTCCTCAGTTAAATGCCAAAGATTTACCGGTGCATCTCTTTTTTCCGCAAGAAACACAGGCACCAGACGGCCACTATCTGCCGTGGATGATATGGCAGCAGGAGCAGCGCCTCTAATCCATCCAAATCCATCAATGTTACTATAATCTATCTTTTCAACAGCCAGCAACCATGGATCAAATACAAACTTAAATTCCCGACTGGAATGTTGCATGAAAGATTGCCCGTTTGTAACCAATACGTCCCTGGCCCTGGAATAGCGGGATATGAACTTTTGTATGGTGTCGCCAATTGCATATAGTTGCCGATAATTGTAACCTGATATAGCTAATTGATAACGTAACGCTGTCTGTTGAGGAATATTACTAAATCCGTAGCCCATACCTGTGATAGAAAACGTAGCGAGATCTATTAGTGTGGCCTTTTCCTCCAATTTTGATTTTAGATAAAATGGAAATCCTCCGGCCTCATAAGTCGGCTTAAAATAAATTCTAAATTCCGCGTCTCCGGATTGCTGGATATCACAAGTAAAAGATGACAACTGATCGAAGCTCTTCAGATATGCCTCAAATTCCGTGGCTACATTCTCCAAGACTCCAATCTGAACGTTTGCCGGGATGGTAATATCCATGTCAATTTCGGTCTTATCTCTTGCCTGTACGTATGAAATGTTGGGCCTGTTTATAAATTTACTGATTGCGCCACCCAGCACTCTTTCAAGAAACGGCCTTATATTATAATTAAAATAGGGGGTAGAGATGTGATCATTGTAAAGTCTTGACAAATTGCTGACGGTTGGAATTTTCACAGGCAATAGAAATATCGGTACTCCCCACATCAGAATGATTACAACCATCAATAGTTTTCGACACGAATAAGCTCTTTCAAACCCATAAGCATACACTTTTTTTACTTTATCTAACCACGGTTTCCGAGAACATCCAACTGATGACGATACCGAAAGCACTTCCGAGATGGCCGGCAGGAAAAATTGTATGACTATAAGATTTACAAATAAAATAACGCTGACTACAGAAAAAAAATCGAACAAGGTCCTACCTAAAAAAAAGGCGGGAAAAGGCAGAGATATTCCTATAATGTGAGGGGCCAATATCAGAAGGCGATCAGTAGGTTTACCGCTTACAATTCTCCGTATCTTCAAAATGATCATGGACAGCGAGAAAACGCTGGCTATGATTGTAGCCATAAGCACCGTTGGACCTAATGCCTTATCCATGACCAGCATTAAAATGCATGAGATTGAGATAGTTGCGATATAAGATAATAACATTGCTACTATCCCAATAAGCGATGTTCTTGATACGTAACCAATCAACACTCCTATACATAAAAGGGACAGAATATACAACAACAATGGGTACTGGTCCGCCACTGGATCATTGCCGTTGTCGTTGTATGGAACCAGAATATAGCCAGATGGCAGTTTCTTTGACAGTGAAATTATTGCTTTATGCAAAGACTCCTTCCCGTTATCATATATACTACTATAAGCTGGCCGAATGAAGACTTTGATCGCCGGATAGCCATTGACATGAAAATAGGAGCTTCGCGGCCCATAACCTATGTTGATGGATGCGAGATCCCCCAATGTAATCAAATGCCCATTAGAATTTTGAATGGGAATTTCCTCCCACTGGCTACGGGGAAACTCCCTTTGTTTTAACATCAAATATGCAAAATGATGATCCTGTACGTCCGAATTTATATAAGATTGCCCCAGCTGGTAACATTGGAGATACGTTCTTACCGCCTCACTAATTTCCGAAGGCAGCAAATGGAGGTCTGCTAAGCGTTTTTGGTTATAATAGATATACGTCCCCCATTCCGGGGAGGCATCGACACTAGCACTTTTAACACTTTCATTATCAGAAAGAAGTCTCTCAAGTGTATTTTTATAGAACAGGAACGGATCCTGATCTTCGTGGGTACTATACAAGGCATAACACTCGCTTTCTGTCGTCAAATCGACATCTTTGGAGGCGTAGTGGGCGACAGGGAACGATGCACCAGGAGGCAGACTCCGATATATTTGACGCAACAGCGTCGCCAATTCTATCCGAAGTTCAGCATTATTGCTGCCTTTTTCGAATGTAACAACGATGGTACTGCTGCCACTTGACGATACGGTATTGACCCTCTCCACCCCCGGCAATGTTGATATAACTGCTTCTATTTTTGAAGAGATGGACTGTTCTATTTGCTCGGGATAAGCATTGCTCCAATTGCAATTGATAGTAACCTGGTCATCTTCTATCAGTCCAAACTGAGGTAAGCGTAAAAAGGAATATATACCAATTGCGCTAAGCAGAAAAGTAAAGATAACAATAGAAAACGCGGAGTTTTTCATAGCAACGAACTAATCGACGGTTATATTAGTACCGTTTGTAAGAAGTTCAGGATTAGAGACAATGACAGATTGACCTGCTGTCAATCCCGTGTACACAACCACGTACTTCTCATTTTCCGGACCGGTTTCAATCTCAGTCCACCTTGCTTTTCCGCCGCTAGAAAGAAATACTATCTTCTTTCCTTGTTTATCAACAATCGCCTCCTTCGGTATAGTTATACTTTGAGAAACTGTACCGAAGACCGTTATTTTTACATTCATTCCGCTCATTAGCGTTTTCCGAGAACTAGGCACACTTGCCGCTACGGATATCATACCATCCTTGTCTATAAGGGGGTTGATGGAATTTACGATACCGTTCGAGCGATCACCACTACCTCCGTAGGATGTCACATCAATGTTGCTTCCTAGCTTCACGACGTCAATATCGGATTCCAATACAGAGAACTTCACAATCATCTGCTGATTATCAATTATTTTACAGAATAGAGAAAATGATTCGGAATATTCTCCCACCCTCGCCTCAAGGTTTGCGATTATACCGTTATTAGGCGCAGTTATCGTTGATTGCTGTAGAGCATATAGTACTTCCTCCAGATCCATCGAAGCGGTACTGTAGTCGCTTCTTATTTTTGCCATTTTCATAATTTCCTTTGGTATGGTGGCGCTATCGGACAACTTATATCCGTAATCTATCAATTTATCGGCCAACAGTATGGTAGCGCGCTCAAGTACCCTGTTGGCTTTATTCAACTTACGCAACAGCTCAGTCTTATCGAGTTCGGCAATGACCTGCCCTCTAGAAACATACTCTCCATTTTTAACGGGTATGCTTACTATCCGATCATTGTACGGGAATTTGATATCCAAAGCTTCCAACGACTCGATTTTCCCATTGGTAACAATCTGCCTTCTGAAAGGGCCGACATTGGTTTTATACACCTTCACATGCGTGGTCAGAAAATCCCTATCTGCGTTTTGATTTACAACGCCATCATTCTCCGATGAGCGGTCGTTTTCCTTACATCCTAATAGAATTATCGTTAGAAACAGCGGAAGTAAAATCGTTATCAAGCGGACAGACATAGCCGTGTTTTGTTGGGTTGGTATTATTCTTGTCTAGGTTCGGTCGTCAACTTCAGATATCGATTCGTCAAGTCGTTATTGTTTTTATCCGGAATAAAGAACCTACTTGTCCTGAGTGTCTGGTCTAGCATGAAGTAACAGGGTATCAGATGTGGAACTGTTGTAAAGGGGAAGTTCTCTTTGTTGACAGCGATAAATCTAAATGGGATTTTGAAACGATCCAGATATAATTTGGCCTGTATGTCATTGTCAAAAGAAGTTGCCACAATAAGAATTGCATATGGATTGACATTCCCAAGGTCATTTAAGTTACTCATCTCGTTCTCGATGCAGGCGGAGCAGGCATTCCGGTCAAACTGGAATACCAACAATTGCCCTTTCTGAGACACGATTTTTCCGATATCCAATGCTTTCCCGGAGGAAGTTGAAAGTTCGTGCCTAATTATTACACCTTCGTTCTTGAATTGCTCAATGGCATTTATTCGGAGCGATCTGATTACAACGGAATCATTATAGCTTTTGCGGTTTTGTTGAGTCAAAACACCTTGTTCGGAAGCTCCAGAAGAGGCATTCACAGGTATAAACAGCAAGAAAACATTACCAAAAATAGACGCCAGGAGCAGCAGTAGGAGGATTCTTTTCTTCACTTTCAGAACGAATTTAATTTGCAACGAACAATAATCTCGTTATCGATATCTCTTAGTTTATTAGCGAGTGCGACAAGATGCTCTCCTGTTGACGGCGCGATTCTAAGCTCAGATACTCTTTTGGCTAGCTGTTTGACCTGAAATGGCTTGATAGTTCCTATCATTGCATTCTGGTCACTTCCAAAAAAAGTAAAATTTACCCCAAAGATGTCATTTACTATCTTGCCTGAAATCACCTTTTGAGACTGTTTTGAGTACAGTCCAGTGTATTGTTGGCTATTGTACATATATGAAAAATGGACCCAGTTCGCCGTTTCGAAGAAATTGGACACCATGTAAGCACCTTCCGGATTTTTCTTTAAATATTCAACCACTTCTTGTCCGTTATGCTCCCCAAAGACGAAGCTGCTTTTCTTTTCACGAAAATCAATGTGGTAAGCCGGTAGCAACTTACCGTTATTAAATATGCTGTAAATTGTATCGCCAAGGGGAATGGTATAATACGTGGTATGGGCGAAGTGAGAAAACGGATGATTGATATACACCCTCATGGACCCGTTGGGATAAACTCGCTCATCAAAGGGAAAGTAACGTTTAGTGAAGTTTAATTTAGCATTATCTTTACCTCTGCTTTCAACAAGATACAGGTTAGTACAGTCATGCAAAATCATCCCCTCCTCGTTGACGTAGTTAATGAGTTTATTTGTGTTAAGTAATAAATCTTCCTTATTATTTATTACAGAAAAATCTTGAAAAATATGATCCAGACTGCGTTTAGCTAGGAAGTGGCCCGACATGTCGAAACAAAGGATTTCTTTGGCTTTCCCATTGTACACATATAGGGTACTGTCGTAGGTATCTATACCATCTATAGAACTAATATTTAGAGAATCCTTTTCTCCAGCAGATATGGAAAAAAGATACCTCCCAGCCTTATCGTAAGCTAATACAGAAGAAGATAGTTTATCAAAAACAACATACTGTTGATCCGTGACCTTCAGATCAGTTATTTCCCCAAAAAGAGTTTTATCATTGCGTGTATCCAATTTTATGAAATCGAAACCACTTATTAGTGAAGACAAGAGAATGCTATCATTTATTTTATCCGCTTGTATCGTCCTCATGTCCGGATTATCTGAAATAGTTTCGTATTGAAATCCACTCACAGGTTGTATTTTTTTAGCCTTTTGCCTGCAGCAGCTCAGGGACAACAAAATCGCAACTAAATACATTTTGTTCATTTCCAAAATTTATCATCATTTTTAAAAAGGGCTGGCTAAAAAGATCTCCTTTTTCCGTAAGCAATGAGAGCAATATCTCATTTAAACGATTCCTAAAGCTATCTTCAATCCTTTTAGCCAGCCCCGGCTGTACCTAGTGTGAGCAGCAGCTGTTGGGGTAACATTTTGCCTGTGCGCCGTCCACGAAGTCATTCCAGCAACAAGCATAATAACCCGTGTTTGCGGTAACACCAACCTCTACGCCTCCAGAGCCAGCGACAGTTATGGACTTATAGTTACACTGAGAGGCACCACAGCCTCCGGCATCGCAGCCATGACTTGGGCAACCAGTACTCGCGCCTGAAAGGCATTGCATATAGTAGGCGTTTACTACAGTGCACACAAGCCCTGAGGCGCAGCTAGTGGGACCTAACCAGTCAGCACCGCCGCATTGTTCGTAAAGTTGTGCATCCTGAGCCTTAGAAGGACTAAAACTCAATGTCATTAATAGCAAGCTTACCAACAGGAAAGCGCTCCTTGCAATTGTCTTTTTCATAAATGAAAATTTGAGATTAAAAAAAAGGCATGAATGAGAAATATATCAACAAAGTCCGACACTCGGCAACAACATAAGTAGCAGGATATCAGAAGCACCTACAGAGGCGGCAAGCCATTGAGGAGCTCCTGCGGCTAGTGCGATAACGTTAATAGTCATTATCAACGCTCCAAAATAGCACTGTAATCAAGAAAGAAATGTGTTTCGTCGCCGCCAGAAGTTAACTTCAACAATTGAAACCGGAACCTAAGTTTAGATAATGTCCCCTTCTAATGTCAGGATTAGCATGGGATGATCTTTGGAGTCCAAGTGAACATAAATCTCCTTGGAAAAATGCCCCATCCCTTCTGCATGAAAAACACCTCTTATACTTCCGGTGTCCTCTACTGCAACCGGTGTCCGTGTCCAATCTAACTTAATACAGCTACAAGGGTGTTCTGCATCATTAACCTTAACAGTACTGGCTCCAAGATTCTGGAAAGGGAAAGTAAACTCAAGGTCGCGGCCCGCTTTTACATTCTGTACGACTATTGTATTCTTGAAATAGAGGCCTACCCCATCCTGAAAAGGGTCTTTTGCGAATGCCGTTTCTGGAGCTCCGATACTCTTCATTAGTGGGCCGTAAAGGGAATAGTCCGCAGCGGAATAATAACTGGCGAGCCCTTCCAAATCTCGGTCTGCATCTTTATCAAGCCCCATTTTACTAGCCATTTTAAAGGCTAAGTAATAATTATACAGATATCCCTTTATCTGAATGGAACGATTCGCTAGCGCATATGCACTATCCATAGGTTTGTTTTCATTCAATGCCTCCTGCATAAGAAGGTAGGCATTCAGCGAGTAGTACACCATTCTTTTATACTCCTCTATTGTTGCATTAATACGGTAGAACTCCATGAATTTTTTAGGATCGAATGAAATTCTTTCAGTATGTGAGGCATCAAATACAGGAGAATTAGGATATCCAAACGTGATAAGCGAACCATCTGCATTAAAAAAATAAGGGCATGGAATACCTCGGCATTTCAGGATTTGCGCAATATCTCTCGTAGCGGGGTCATTAGTGTATGCTTTATAGCAGAGGTAATCCCTGTTTAACGCCGAACGGCTAGACTCCTCGGCGTCCAGCTTCGCAGAAAAGGCTTTGCATCGCCTACAGGAGGTGTCGGCCACAAGGATGAACACTTTCTTTCCTTGCTTACGGGCCTTCAAGAATACATCAGTCAAACTGCCTTCCATATAGTGAACCTTCTTTGATCCACAGGACATCAAAAGCAGTAGCGTTAGGGAAAAATACAAGGAATGAAAGAGTAGTTTCATGGCTAGGTAATATTGGTTTGGGCTTTTCAAAATTAGATTTCCTAGCCATACTTCATAATTTTCGAATGCTACTTTTAGCCAAATGGGGGCCTGAAAAAGAATTCAGCCCTTTTTACAAAGAATTTTCGATTTATGCGCTATTAACAATGGCATGTAATCAACAAAGCGACCTGTAAAGAAGAAAATGCAAAAAATCTTAGCGTTTTCACTTACCTTTTTTTTCAATTTATTTTTTAGTTCATATATTTTATTTCAAGAAGTATTTTTATCTTGATGTAAGATTTATATCGTTTGAAGCCCGGTTTCACCCAAAACGAACTTGTTTAATGCTTCTTCAACTTAATCTTCCCGTAGGCTTCCAATCAAATCGTCAATTGGATGATAAAAGATTAGCCGGGTAGTTTAATAGTTGATCTATTACCCTTTTACATAAACCCACTTTCACGATGACTTTTTCAAAGATACTAGTACCCCATCAACACAAAATCTTTGTCATTGAGTACAACTCCATAATGTTTTTAAAATCTGACAACTGTTATACCCACATCTATTTGGATGACGGAAGGAACTTTACAGTAACTAAATCACTATCGACATTAGAGCGGCATATAAAAGACAAACAATTTATTCGCATCAGCCAATCATTTCTGGTGAACAGAAACTTCATCAGCTGCATTGACCGGAAATTGAAAATAATATCAGTTGCCAACCAGCATTCTATTCCATATACGATTTCAGTGAAACAGCTCTCTAGCCTCATAATTGACGAAGGAATCGAAGTCGTTGAAGATCTAAATTCTTAATTTTTCGTGTACCGTTATTTAATTTATCTGTTCAATCCCTTGACCAATATGCACTACTGCTCAAAATGGCTGGCTAGCATTATGTACCTGATGCTATCTTTCGTATCCCCACTATTTTCACAGTCAAGAATAAATATGCATCTTGAGGAAGCCATTCAACAAGCCACAAGTAAATCTCTTGATTACAATAAAGCTCATTATATCGTCCAATCTGCATACTGGAATTTTAAATCATATCAGGCTGGCTTTTTACCCAAGCTAAATCTCAGTGGTGCGTTGCCTAACTATTATAGAACAATTACAATGATCACGTTACCGGATGGGAAATATGAATTTGTAGGACAAAATGTCGCCAGCTCTCAGTTAGGTATAAATTTGACGCAGCAACTGGGCCTTACAGGTGGGCAAATATCCCTATCCTCATCTTTGCAACGAATCGATAATTTTGGCGCATACAGCAGTAAAGCATATACGTCCGCCCCCTTTTCATTTAGCTATTATCAAAACAATCTGTTCTACAACGAATATAAATGGCAGAGGCGCATCCAGCCAGTAACATATCAGGAAGCAAAACATCAGTACCAGGAGGATATCGAATCAATTTCCTGCACAACCGTTGACAGGTATTTCGAGCTATTACAAGCGGTATTACAATTGAGGCTTGATCAAGAGAACCTTGCCAATAATGATACATTGTTAAAGATCACTAAAAGCAGATACGATATTGGGACAATGCAATTAAACGATGTACTGCAGGCAAAATTGAGTTTATTAAATGCACAACGATCCTATACAAATTCCCAATTGACACTTGATGACGTGGAACGGCGTTTTGCACGTTATTTAAATATGGATAGAAATATTTACATTATCCCTACTCCCCCTGATAGTATCGCTTTCTTTAAAGTTGACATCAGGCAGGCACTGGAGAAAGCAGCAATAAATCGTGGATATAATTATGCATTTCGACGACGGGAACTAGAAGCAAAGCAAACTGTAGTCAGGATGAAAGCTCAACGCTCGCCGGCGATTAATGTGAATGCGAACGTTGGGCTCACCCAAACTGGAAGTGCTATTAAGTACGCTTACACAGATCCACTGAGGAACCAATCTTTAAGCATTGGTTTAAGCATTCCAATATTGGACTGGGGCGTCAATGCATCAAATATTAAAATGGCTGAAGCAAATCTTTCGCTGGAGTTGAATAATATAGAACAGGAAAGGACTGCAAACGAGGAGGACATCGTTTACGAAGTTGCGCAATGGGAGAAACAGCAGGAACAAATGATACTGGCAAGCGAGGCAAGATCTATCGCGGAGCAACGTTATCAATTATCAAAAGATAAATACGCATTAGGTAGCATCACCTACACCGAATACAACAATGCTCAACAGGAAAAAGATCGTGCGGAGATTGACTATTTGGGCAATCTTCATGTTTATTGGTCACTTTACTACACTATTAGAAAACTTACACTATTCGATTTTTTACATTTAAAAAACATCGTGGCGCAACAATAACCCCCCTGCGCTTAAGTTCACCACAATCATGGGCTTAAATTGAAAAGCGAAATTCAGGAGAAAAGAAGGGAAGGAAAAGGGTTTTGATGAAAGTCCAAAGCAATATCAGGGAGAGGGCTTGCTGACCATATTCGAATACCGTTAATCGCCGGAGCCTTCAAATTGAGCTGCAAAAATCTGCCCTTCATAGGTACCTTCCCTATTGGGAAAGATCATCCGTAGTACCGTCCTGCCACCTTCCTTGGCTTCAATGAATTCCACTGAGAGGTCCCCCTCAATAACACCGGTGTATTTAACGCCTGTCCGGAAACTTTTTCCTTCCCTGATAAACGTAACCGCGTCACTAAAAATGCCATGGGCAATCTTCGTATCGAGCGGAAAGCACATCTGCAGGTCCGGGTGATTAAAAGATTCTTCCAGCCCATGTGTGTGGAAGTTGATATGATTGGGAAACATCTCGTCATTAGGAACAAAATGGACATACCATCCGTATTCTCGTAATATTTCCTGTTGCCAGTTTTCCTGTTTCGTAAGGGCGTCATCAAAAAACGGGATACTCATACCACGTTATGTATTATATGCCAAAGATAGCAAGGCTTGTTAGGAACGCACGTAATTAATATTTCATCTATCTTAGCGATGGGTTAACAAACAATGAAATACTCCGGCCGCCTTGTCAAGGGCGGCTTTTTTGTATCCAGAAAGCAGATTATGAAGCCGGTAGTTTATTCAGCTGCAAGGTCGCGCTATTTGTTACTCTCAAAGCGACCAAAGTGGCGTTAGCGCTTACTTTCACCGCATGTATCTTTTGTAGAGGGCTGAAGGATAATTTATTACCTATCATAAAAGTAGTAGTAAAAGAGCATGCTACCGTCAATTTTGAGCAACGGGCAATATTTCCCGGAGTAAAAAATGTGCTATGAAATCAATATTATGGCTGTGGCCCGGGCTGCTGGTGTTCAGTATCGCCTTTGCCGTTATGCTTTCCTGTCAAAAAACAGATCAGAAAAGGGACGCTCAGAAAGAGCAGATTACACAAAGCCTCGCAATAGCAATGCCGGCCCCTCCTTCAGGGCACGGATGGGTGCCAGAAGGCTCAAAGATTGAAAGAGCTGGCAATGTGCTGGCGATTGCCGTTTTTACTATCGGTTTGGCGGGCTATCCAAAGGCTTCCAAAAGATAGGCTTTGGCCAGCTCCCTAGTGTCTATCTGAAAGCTTCCCTCAGTTAGTAACATTCAAAACTAAATCTTTCCATTCAAATCTTTGGTCCTTGAGGAACGTCTTCAGGGCTACGCCCTTCCGACGTTCCTCAAGGAAGGCCACTGGCGGCCGGTACCCGAGGGCGCTATGAGGACGCTCGTTGTTATAGACCCACATCCATGCATACGCCATTGTTTGCGCATCCTTGAGCCGGGTAAAACAATATGCATCCAACACCTCTGTCCTGAAGCTGCGGTTGAAGCGCTCCATATAGCCGTTTT
>NZ_QCYK01000006.1 GCF_003071345.1 Chitinophaga parva
CCCTGTGAGACTTTCTGAATAAATATGGCAGCTACCTACTCTCCCGCATGATTGCGCAGTACCATCGGCCATGAGGGGCTTAACTTCTCTGTTCGGAATGGGAAGAGGTGAACACCCTCGGCAAAACCACCATAAGGACTTTGTGTGCCGGACTCCTGGCTTTCGCCTGGACCTTATCTACACACCTAATAAGTTACATATTGGGAAGTTGTTCTATCAACGACTCATGCTTTCGCTGCTCGTCTCATAAAGAATAAAATTAAAGCTTACGGGCAATTAGTACTACTCGGCTTTGATGTTACCACCTTTACACCTGTAGCCTATCAACGTCGTAGTCTCCGACGGCCCTTAAAAGTAAACTCATCTTGAGGTAAGTTTCACGCTTAGATGCTTTCAGCGTTTATCTCAACCGTACATAGCTACTCTGCACTGCACCTGGCGGCACAACAGATACACCAGCGGTACGTACGACCCGGTCCTCTCGTACTAAGGTCACGTCCTCGCAATTTACTAACGATCACAACAGATAGGGACCGAACTGTCTTGCGACGTTCTGAACCCAGTTCACGTGCCACTTTAATCGGCGAACAGCCGAACCCTTGGGACCTTCTCCAGCCCCAGGATGTGACGAACCGACATCGAGGTGCCAAACCTCCCCGTCGATATGAGCTCTTGGGGGAGATCAGCCTGTTATCCCCGGAGTACCTTTTATCCTTTGAGCGATGGCCCTTCCATTCAGAACCACCGGATCACTTTAGCCAGCTTTCGCTCCTGCTCGGCGTGTCAGCCTCACAGTCAAGCACCCTTTTACTAATGCGCTCTGCGTACGATTACCAACCGTACTGAGGGTACCTTTGCGAGCCTCCGTTACTTTTTAGGAGGCGACCACCCCAGTCAAACTACCCACCAAACAATGTCTCCGTTGCCGGATTAGACTCTAAATAACAGAAGGTTGGTATTTCAACGTTGACTCCACAACTCCTGGCGAAGCTGCTTCATAGTCTCCCAACTATCCTACACATCTGGCATTCAAAATCAATGTTAAGTTGTAGTGAAGGTTCACGGGGTCTTTCCGTCCCGTTGCGATTAACCGGCATCTTCACCGATACTACAATTTCACCGAGCTCGTGGTAGAGACAGTGTCCAACTCATTAGACCATTCGTGCAGGTCGGAACTTACCCGACAAGGAATTTCGCTACCTTAGGACCGTTATAGTTACGGCCGCCGTTTACTGGGGCTTCAGTCAGAAGCTTTGGGTTGCCCCGAACATCCTTCCTTAACCTTCCAGCACCGGGCAGGTATCAGGCTCTATACTTCATCTTACGATTTTGCAGGGCCCTGTGTTTTTGTTAAACAGTTGGTTGGACCATTTTACTGAGACCACCCAGAAGGTGGTACGCCTTATCCCGAAGTTACAGCGTCAATTTGCCTAGTTCCTTTACCACGGATCACTCGAGCACCTGAGGATATTCTCCTCGACTACCTGTGTCGGTTTGCGGTACGGGCTGCAATAAACATACCTTAGAGGTTTTTCTTGGAAGTCTGATTAGGGACATTATCAACGCTGCCGAAGCTTTGCTGTACTATCAGGTTCGTCAAACCGCGCGGATTTACCTACGCAGTCTTTAACTACTCCCTTTAACGCACTATTCCGTAAGTGCGCAGTCCTTTCACTACTCCGTTACCCCATCGAATTTATTGCAGGTACTGGAATATTCACCAGTTTGCCATCAGCTACGCCTTTCGGCTTTGCCTAAGGACCCGACTAACCCTGATCCGATTAGCGTTGATCAGGAACCCTTAGTCTTACGGTGATAAGATTTTTCATCTTATTTATCGTTACTTATGCCTACATTTTCTTTTCTAAACGCTCCAGCATACCTCGCGGTACACCTTCAATGCAGTTTAGAATGCTCCCCTACCGATAAGCCCCTAAAGGCTATCCTAAAGCTTCGGTTGTATGTTTGATGCCCGATTATTTTCCGTGCCCAAACCCTCGACCAGTGAGCTGTTACGCACTCTTTAAATGAATGGCTGCTTCCAAGCCAACATCCTGGCTGTTTTAGGGTTTGAACTGCGTTTGTTCAACTTAACATACGATTTGGGACCTTAGCTGTTAATCTGGGTTATTTCCCTCTCGGCCATGGACCTTAGCGCCCACAGCCTCACTCCCGTAGAATATATCATAGCATTCGGAGTTTATTAGGGTTTGGTAGGCGGTGAAGCCCCCTAGCCCAATTAGTAGCTCTACCTCTATGATACGTCTGTAATACGAGGCTGTTCCTAAAAACATTTCGGGGAGAACGAGCTATCTCTCAGTTTGATTGGCCTTTCACCCCTATCCACAGGTCATCCCATAGCTTTTCAACGCTAATGGGTTCGGTCCTCCAGTTTGTGTTACCAAACCTTCAACCTGCCCATGGATAGATCACAAAGTTTCGCGTCTACCCCCACTGACTTTAACGCCCTGTTAGGACTCGCTTTCGCTGCGGCTCCGTTACTGAAGAACTTAACCTCGCCAGTGAGGAGTAACTCGTAGGCTCATTATGCAAAAGGCACGCCGTCACCCTTTTCAAGGCTCCGACCGCTTGTAAGCGCACGGTTTCAGGTACTATTTCACTCTCCTGTTCGGAGTACTTTTCACCTTTCCCTTACGGTACTGGTTCACTATCGGTCTTTAGGGAGTATTTAGCCTTACCAGATGGTGCTGGCAAATTCACACAAGATTCCTCCGGTCTCGCGCTACTCAGGATACTACACGTCCATCGCAATTTCTGTCTACAGGACTATCACCTGCTTTGGTGTATCTTTCCAGATACTTCAACTTGATGCGATCTTCTAAAAGTAGTCCTATAACCCCGGTGCAGCACGCCACACCGGTTTGGGCTCTTCCCCGTTCGCTCGCCACTACTTAGGGAATCATTTATTTATTTTCTTTTCCTGCAGGTACTTAGATGTTTCAGTTCTCTGCGTTGGCCTCCTTTCGGATAATACGTCTTCAACGTATTGGGTTGTCCCATTCGGATATCTACGGATTTAACGCCTGTTTGCGGCTCCCCGTAGCTTTTCGCAGCTTACCACGTCCTTCTTCGCCTCCTAAAGCCTAGGCATTCACCATGCGCCCTTATTCGCTTTAAATTACTTTCTCATTACTTTACGACTACCGCAGTTATCGCTAACCGCAGCAGCATAAAACAACTTGTTTTCCCAATATGTCAAAGAACTTTTCTCACTTGCTG
>NZ_QCYK01000008.1 GCF_003071345.1 Chitinophaga parva
CGCTCGTTGTTATAGACCCACATCCATGCATACGCCATTGTTTGCGCATCCTTGAGCCGGGTAAAACAATATGCATCCAACACCTCTGTCCTGAAGCTGCGGTTGAAGCGCTCCATATAGCCGTTTTGATATGGTTTGCCAGGCTGGATAAATTTCATCTCAATCCTTCTTTTCTTCGCCCACTCATCCATCGCATCTGCGATGAACTCAGGCCCATTATCCACGCTGATCTTCTGGGGCGCTCCACGCCATGCTATCAGTTGATCCAGTTCCCGGATCACCCGTTTGCTGGTCAGGCTCGTATCCATGGTTATTGTCATCACTTCGCGGTTGAAGTCATCAATCACATTCAGTGATCTGAAGCTTACTCCATTGCTTAGCGTATCGTGCATAAAGTCCATAGACCAGGTAATATTGGGTCTTATAGGCCAGACCAATGGCTCCAGCACCCTGGCTGGCAAACGCTTCTTGTGTTTGCGTCTCAGGTTCAGCTTCATTTCAGTGTATATCCGGTAAACCTTCTTATGGTTCCAATGGTAGTTCTGCCGTCTCAGATAGTGGTGCATCATCCAGAAACCCCATCGATTATGCAGCTGCGCAACATCGGCCAGCTGCTCCCGCACTACTGCATCGTCGTTTGATTTCGGCTTGTAGTAGTATACGGAGGGTTGAATGGAAAAGATCTTTATAGCCTGCCGGACACTGATGCCATGCACATTGGTAGCATATTGCACCAGCTCTCTTTTGTCGGCAGGCCCTAGAGCTTTTTTTCGATCACGTCCTTCAAAACAGTGATCTGAAGCGATTGTTCAGCTACAATGCGCTTATACTGCGCCAGCTCCGTTTCCATCTCCTTTAGCTTCTTTACCTGCGCTACCTCCATACCCGAATACTTTGTCTTCCATTGGTAAAAGGTTGGCTGGCTGATGCCATGCTCACGACAGATATCTGCTACAGAATGGCCGCTTTCCTGCGACTTGAGAATGCCTATAATCTGGCTCTCCGTGAATTTGCTCTTTTTCATAATTCTTCCCTTTTAAAGGTAGCACTTTTATATTTTTATGTGCTACCGTTTACAGGGAAGCTTTC
>NZ_QCYK01000009.1 GCF_003071345.1 Chitinophaga parva
TCGACTTGCATGTATTAGGCCTGCCGCTAGCGTTCATCCTGAGCCAGGATCAAACTCTCCATTGTAAATAGTTTGTTTGCTCACTGACTAATTTTTTCTCAAAGCGAGAAAACCTTGCAGTTCTCTCCTTATAGAAATTAGACAAGAGTGTTTTAATTTTTTCGCTTGTTTGCTTACCTCACTACCATCCGAAAATAGTAGTGCTGTTGTTTCCTGACTTTCAAAGAACTTCGCTTTTGATTATGCGGATTTACATCCTTTCATCTTAAAGCTTGTTGTCAAAATGTGAGATCCGATCTCTTAGCCGCTCCCTTGTGAAGCACTCATTTTTTTGTTTTTGTATGCTGTTATTTTTCGGAGAACTTTTCCCGTGGGTAATGACTATATTACCAGTCGTTTGTGTTGGGGTTGCAAAGGTAAGCTTTATTTTGTTTCCACCAAATCTTTTTCAAAGTTTTTAGTGATTTTATTTTTAGCTAACTACTTGGCTATGAGTGGTTTGATACCGCTCTCTGCCTGGTAGTTTCCCTTGCTGGCTCCTGCTGTTTTTTAAAGAACTTCCTGGCTTAAAAGCCCCAGTGGCTTATTTGCGGACGGCAAAGATACAATCTCCTCTTCACTCTACAAAACCTCCAAGCCGTTTATTTTTCACTCTACCAGTTTCTGCTGTATGACTTTTGTTCTTTACAGTGGGCCCTTTGCTTCTTGCTGTATGGCTTTTGTTCTTTGCAGTGGGCCTTTTGCTTTACTGTATTGCTTTTGTTTTTGCAGTGGGCCTTTTGCTTTACTGCCTGGTTAGTGAAGCCCTGTACTATATAGGCTACCAGGTCTTATTACCTTGTACTTTATAATAAAAAAAAGTCTCACAAGTTGCCCTGTGAGACTTTCTGAATAAATATGGCAGCTACCTACTCTCCCGCATGATTGCGCAGTACCATCGGCCATGAGGGGCTTAACTTCTCTGTTCGGAATGGGAAGAGGTGAACACCCTCGGCAAAAC
>NZ_QCYK01000010.1 GCF_003071345.1 Chitinophaga parva
GCGTTGGCCTCCTTTCGGATAATACGTCTTCAACGTATTGGGTTGTCCCATTCGGATATCTACGGATTTAACGCCTGTTTGCGGCTCCCCGTAGCTTTTCGCAGCTTACCACGTCCTTCCTCGCCTCCTAAAGCCTAGGCATTCACCATGCGCCCTTATTCGCTTTAAATTACTTTCTCATTACTTTACGACTACTACAGTTATCGCTAACCGCAGCAGCATAAAACAACTTGTTTTCCCAATATGTCAAAGAACTTTTCTCACTTGCTGTTGGATATTACATCCCTGGCTTTATGAGTCTTTTGTCAAAATGCGAGATCCGATCTCCTGATCACTTCTCTTTTGAAGCATCCATTTCATTAATTTTCGAAGAACTTTCTTTCCAACTTTTAGTCCGTGTTACCGGTCGTTTGCGTTGGGGTTGCAAAGGTAAGCTTTATTTTGTTTCCACCAAATCTTTTTCAAAGTTTTTAGTGATTTTATTTTTAGCTAACTACTTGGCTATGAGTGGTTTGATACCGCTCTCTGCCTGGTAGTTTCCCTTGCTGGCTCCTTCTCCGTTTTAAAGAACTTCCTGGCTTTAAAGCCCCAGTGGCTTATTGCGGACGGCAAAGATACAATCTCCTCTTCACTCTACAAAAACTCTCAGCCGTTTATTTTTCACTCTACCAGTTTCTGCTGTATGGCTTTTGTTTTGCAGTGGGCCTTTTGCTTCTTGCTGTATGGCTTTTTGTTTTTGCAGTGGGCCTTTTGCTTTGCTGCCTGGTTAGTGAAGCCTTGTACTATATAGGCTACCAGGTCTTATTACCTTGTACTTTATAATAAAAAAAGTCTCACAAGTTACCCTGTGAGACTTTCTGAATAAATATGGCAGCTACCTACTCTCCCGCATGATTGCGCAGTACCATCGGCCATGAGGGGCTTAACTTCTCTGTTCGGAATG
>NZ_QCYK01000011.1 GCF_003071345.1 Chitinophaga parva
CTCTTCCCATTCCGAACAGAGAAGTTAAGCCCCTCATGGCCGATGGTACTGCGCAATCATGCGGGAGAGTAGGTAGCTGCCATATTTATTCAGAAAGTCTCACAGGGCAACTTGTGAGACTTTTTTTATTATAAAGTACAAGGTAATAAGACCTGGTACCCTATAGAGTACAGGGCTTCACTAACCAGGCAGTAAAGCAAAAGGCCCACTGCAAAGAACAAAAAGCCATACAGCAGCAACCGGTAGAGTGAAAAATAAACGGCTTGGAGGTTTTGTAGAGTGAAGAGGAGATTGTATCTTTGCCGTCCGCAAATAAGCCACTGGGGCTTTTAAGCCAGGAAGTTCTTTAAAAAACAGCAAGGAGCCAGCAAGGGAAACTACCAGGCAGAGAGCGGTATCAAACCACTCATAGCCAAGTAGTTAGCTAAAAATAAAATCACTAAAAACTTTGAAAAAGATTTGGTGAAAACAAAATAAAGCTTACCTTTGCAACCCCAACACAAACGACTGGTAATACAGTCATTACCCACGGGAAAAGTTCTCCGAAAAATAACAGCATACAAAAACAAAAAAATGAGTGCTTCACAAGGAAGCGGCTAAGAGATCGGATCTCACATTTTGACAACAAGCTTTAAGATGAAAGGATGTAAATCCGCATAATCAGAAGCAAAAGATCTTTGAAAGTCAGGAAACAACAGCACTACTATTTTCGGATGGTAGTGAGGTAAGCAAACAAGCGAAAAAAATTAAAACACTCTTGTCTAATTTCTATAAGGAGAGAACGTAAGTTTTCTCGCTTTGAGAAAAAAAATTAGTCAGTGAGCAAACAAACTATTTACAATGGAGAGTTTGATCCTGGCTCAGGATGAACGCTAGCGGCAGGCCTAATACATGCAAGTCGAGGGGCAGCACAGGTAGCAATACTGGGTGGC